>NZ_CALEDC010000208.1 GCF_937949835.1 uncultured Campylobacter sp. | reverse complement strand
GCGTAAGAAGATTGAGGAGAGTTGACCCTAGTACGAGAGGACCGGGTCGAACCGACCACTGGTGTACCGGTTGTTCTGCCAAGAGCACCGCCGGGTAGCTAAGTCGGGATGCGATAAGAGCTGAAAGCATCTAAGCTCGAAGCCGACTCCAAGATGAATCTTCTTTTAAGAGCTCTAGTAGACTACTAGTTTGATAGGCCGGATGTGTAATGGATGAAAGTCCTTTAGCTGACCGGTACTAATAGCTCGTTTGCTTATCTTTTAAGCATTACTTCCTTGTTAAGGATAAAATTGATTCCTAATTTTTCACTATGCTTCGTTAAACTTCGCTGCAGACTTCGGTCACATACCATACGTATGCTCCCTCGTCTTTGCTCGTTTGCCTCGCCTAGCAAAAAATTAGTTCTCAATTCGAAATAGTAAATTTTTACTATACCTTATCAACCTTTGTTTTTATAAAACAAGATCTGACTTTAACGATGAACGCAGTGTTAAATAAGAGATTATAAAAGATATCCGTAATCTATAATTAATCCAAATTAGATTACGAAGTATTTTTAATATGAGGCAAGCAGGCAGAAAAGGAACGAGTAAAGCTCCTATGCTACGCGGCTAAAGCTCGTAACATATTCGCAAGATATTACTATCAAATAACAAAAGCAATCCCTTATTTAACACTGCCTGTGGCTATACAGACGAGGAAACGCCTTGCTCCATCTCGAACCAAGAAGCTAAGCTCGTCCTGGCTGATGATACTATCCGTTACTCGGACGGGGAAAGTAGGTCGCTGCAGGCTTTGTTAGAATCTCATAACTTTCCATACAATTTTCAATTTAAATTCTATTCCAATGTCTTTAGTTTGTCGCTTCTTTTATCTAATAAATATTGCTTGATAAATTTAAAATTCTATAGTCTTCTTAGGATTTTAGAACCTTCTGCAAATACAAATTTTAAATCTAGCTCTCCATCAATACAAAATCTCAAAACTCTGCATTAAATTTGACTTATATTGAGTGAAAAATGATACGGATTGAAATTTTTCTATAATACTTGCTCGTTCGTATCGTTTTTCCATGCTATCCTGTTGCGTTTGCTTTTTAACTTCTATGGCGCGATCTTTATTTCTAACCTCTACGAGCCTCATTTATGATTTATACGTTCGTTCGTTTTTTAATACATTACCGCGCTTTTATATCTAGATTATAAAGCCGCCGGCACTTATAAAGCTTTCGTATGATTTAAACTAGATATCAAATAAAAAGCCTGGCAAGTGCTGTTACTTAATATAATGAAACGTTCTATAAGCAGATAAAACCCTATTAAAAATCAAGCCCGTAAAAAGCATGCCACACAAAAGCAAGCTTATGAATGCGGCTAAATTTTATGAAGATTGTTCGTATAGCTTTGCACGTAAAGTATCCTTGCCTTTCATAACACCAGCATCCCGTCGCCGTATGCGTCTAACATCGCCCGTAAAGCCTCCGTGCGCGGTAAGGTAGGGCTAAATTTCATAAATACCGCTGCTTAGCCTTTTACATGATTTAAATCCAAATCTCGTTTCAATGCTTGCAGTATTAAATTTAATCAGCTTTATCCGTGCCTATCTGCTTTTTAAGATCAAGCTAAAATTTAACGTATTTATTTAATAAAACGATCGAAGCATATAAAATTTCAATATATCCACTTAAATTTATCTGCCTTTAAGCCCGCTGCAAATATAATCCTTACCGTATTGCAAGATAGCGTAATAGCTATAGGCGGCATATCTATTCCCAAGCACTGACGCGGGATAGGTATATAAAAGCGCTCAATGCTAATAGACGTTTTTATTTAGCAATACAGATATCTTAACCTCAAAGGACTTTTAATGAAAAACCTATTTAAATCCGCACTATTTCTATCGCTTCCTGCATTTATGCTAGCAGCAGTAAATTTAAACACTGCAAGTAAAGAGGAGCTTATGGCGCTTCCTGGCATCGGAGAAGCAAAAGCTCAGGCTATTATAGATTACCGCAAGGATAATAAATTTAAAGATATCGAGGATATCAAAAATATTAAAGGCATAGGCGATAAAAGATTTGAGCTTATTAAAGATGATCTTGCCGTAAGCGGCACTACTGATATAAGTGATCTAAAATCTGCCAAGAAAAAAGCAAGTAAAAAAGCTAAAGATACCGTCAAATCCTCTAAGGCTAAGGCAAATGCCAAATCAGAAAAGATGCAAGAGAAAATGGATGATAGCATGGATAAAGCTATGAATGAGGATGGTAAAGTAAAAGGCTCTACGGCTAAGTTGAAAGATGATGCTAAAGAAGAGGGACCATCTAAGGCTAAAGGTAAGAGGAGTAAGAAGGGTAAGGGGGAGTAATTTCTCCCGACCTTAGCTTATTATTTTACAAGCCTGGCGCTTGAGATGAATGTAAGAGTTAGGTAGTAAGCGCATATATTTAGGCGAAGCTATGGAAGTGTGCAAGATTTCAATTTGCATCTTGCGTAATTAGCTTGATCGACTATACTGTAGATTTAGAAGTTTACAGTTTGATTTAAACTTGCGGATGCAATTTTATTTTATGGTACGGCGAGTCGATATTTTTTGTAATTTTAAGGTGCGAATTCCTGATTTTTCATAAATTTTAATCTCACTACTTTTAAGCAGAACTAAAATTACCTTAAAGACCGCCTAACTACAGCAAGGTATCGGCAAATCGATTACCGGCACGTTTCAGGCAATGCCTAGAACTCTATAGGCTAAAGTCAAGCCATAAGAAATCATAGCGGTTTAGGGCGGCAATTTTGCAGAAGCGGCAGTAGGTTTATCTTACGACAAAGCGTATGGCGCAGCACGAGAGTAACGGCTAAAAAGACCACAAGAGATAGATTTAAAGCAAATTGTACCCTATTTAAACGCCAGCATCATCACTCCCGCGCCGATTAGTGCTAGCGCGAGCCATTCGCGAAGACTCGGGCGCTCGCCTAAAAATATCACGGCTATGATTACAACGAGTACCACGCTTAGCTTATCGATCGGTGCTACTTGATAGGCTTTGCCGATTTGCAGGGCTTTGAAATATGCTAGCCACGATGCACCCGTCGCCAGCCCACTTAGTATCAAAAACACCCAGTTGCGAGGGGTTAGTGTTGTAGTATTCTATAGCACAAAGTTAATCGATCCTCAATTATGAATCATCCCGTAGCATAGATATAAATCGGTCAAATCCTCATGGTTTGCGATTTATAGGCATACGATTCGTTTATCGCGTATAGCGGCTATTCAATATAATAATTTAAGATGCGAGCTAACCCAGTAAAAGAAACTAGAACTTTATCGCGTTTGATTTAGACGCGACTACCAAGTCTTGCTTACGATTGCTGCTAAATTCTGCCCCGCATATATAGAAAAATCGTCAAAAGCGCATTCTCGCTTCGCCTAACGCTAAGAGAGATCTGTTTAAATTCCGCTTTGACGCCCCTCAAAAACAAATGCCAGCGACGCAAGCGCATCCATCGTCGTTTAAATTCTGCTCCGATGCCTCTCAAAAAAGCAAACTTTAAGCCCAAACCTACTACTCTAAAAGTTCAAATTTTACAAATAAGGATACTGAATGAAAAATTTTATATTTTCCGCACTTTTGGCTCTTGGCATCGCAGGCTGCGCCGTAAGCACCGCTCCGACGCCTGCAGGCAACTTGCGCTCGCTAAAATCCGAGATCGTAAACTACACTCGCCAAAGCTCCACAGCTTACGTCTATACGTTTAAAGACCTATCCAGCGGCGAGCTCTACACCGCTCACGCAAGCAGATATTATGCGGCTGCGGGAGATACTGCCTACATAAGTACCGCAGCAGGCGCTATCACCGATATGCGAATCATCTCGCGCAAAGCGGGTTCCGTTGCTCCGCACGCTTATGATATCGGCAAAATCGAGACCAAACAAATGCATAAAAACGACGCTATTGCTGTACCAGAGAGCGAAAATATCAGCTTTTAATCCTACGCGATTTTTAGTCGCTGCGCTCTTGAAGGTAAGCGAGCCTGCTTTTACTTTGTGAAACGTTTTTGTGTTTGCTCTCTACTCTTATGAAGGCAATAGTTTCTGTTCTTAATCATGGCGGGCTGGCGCGATTTGCTTGCGCTTTAAAGTCCGCTGATTCTTTATGCGATTGCCTGCATAAATTTTATATTTTATAAGTTGTGGAATTTTATATTCCGCAGAATTCTGCGCTGCACATCTTACTTATATGGCTAGGTTAGCATTTCCTATTCGCTTGCTTCGTGCTTAAGATTTCTTACTGCGTGACGCTATTTTGTCCGCAAAATTTTATATTATAGAAATACGGCTGGCGCTAGAATTTTGATTGCGAAATTCTTATAAATTTTCTTTCTCGCAGTTTTTCGCGTACTGCTCGTTTTCAGTGCAGTATTCCCCGCTGATAAGATGCCGCGTAGATTTTTAAAACCCACGCTTTGCAAATTTTGTGTCTTGAAATTTCATTCATAAAATTTTGTATCGTAAAATTTTATCAAATTTCTCCCGCATGAAAGAGGTGTTGCCGTCTGTTTACCGCAGCCTGATATAATCCCCACATCGAAATTAGAACTCCTTTCAATAATCGGCGAGGCCTGTGTGGGTCTCGCTTTTTTTATGCCCGTTAAATTTGGATTTTCAGTAAATACTCGGTAACAATTTGGTAAAATTTTAGTATTTTTCAGCCTATTTTAAGCATATAATTTGCCATTTTGTGCTACTATTGCGCTTACAAACTTTTAAAGGAGTTCAAAATGAAACTAGTTAAACTTAGTTTAGCGGCAGCAGTCGCTGCAGGTGCTCTTGCTATGAGTGCAAGTGCTGTTCCGTTAGAGGAAGCTATCAAGGACGTGGATCTAAACGGATACGCTCGTATGCGATACACTCACGATCACCTTAAAAATGAAACAAATAGCAATAAGGGCGTTTGGGAATTTAAATCCGAAGTAGATTTCAAAGCTAAAATCGATGATAACTTCTTTGGTGTAGTGGGCGTTAGGTTCTTAGATAGAGATAATGGCGAGTCACTTTCTTCTTCAAATAGCCAATATCACGGTGCGCAAAATCCAAGCGACAAAGATTCTGATTTCGATATCGCTAAAGCTTATTTAGGATACACTATCGGTGGTACCACTATTGCAGTCGGTCGCCAGGGCATAGGTTCGTTCTTTACCGATGATATGTATGGAGACGGTGTTAAGATTACTAGTACCGATATCGAGGGCTTGACAATTAGCGGCTTTTGGATGGATTCTTTAGAGAATGATGGAGATATTTCAAGCCTTGATTGGGGCGCAGCGGTAGATAATAAACTAACTACTGATCATAATCTATACGGTATAGGATTTATGGGCTCATACGATCCAGTATCTTTCCAGCTATGGTATAACGCCCTAGAGGACGTAGCGCAGCTTTTCGCTGCAGAGTTGGCTCTAAACTTTGATATCTCTGATGATTTCAATCTCGGTGTAAAAGGTCAGTACGCATTCTCTGATTTTGACGGCGATTATAAAGATGCAGGTGCTAGTGATGCAGACTTCTGGGCAGCAGAGGCTAATGCTGGTTTCTTTGGCGTTGATTTAGCTGCAGGTTATTTAAAATTTGAACCTGATGATAAAGATAAAGTTTCTTTTGTATCTTTTGAAGATCAAGGCTCTTTCATTAGCCCAGGTGAAGAGTTGTTAGACTATAGAAACTTTACTGGCGAAAATCACTACTGGTATGTAGTAGCAGGCTATACTATCCCTGATACTGGTATCAGAATCGGTGCCGATTACCTAGATGGTAAAGCAGATGGTGATAATGCATACGAAGTGGTAGGTAGAATTTCTTATAAATATAATGAAAAGCTAAGCTTCAAAACTTGGTATTCTCACTATAAGATTGACGATGCTGCTGGCGGTCTTGATGAGAAAAAAGATCGCATCAGATTTGAGGCTAAATACAGCTTCTAATTATTTACCTTATACAGGTAAAATTAGGGCGAAGCTTTTGCTTCGCCCTTTTTAAATTCTAAATCAAGGTTTTCTATGAAAATTTTTAAAATTTCTTTTTTAGCATGTTTTTTTGCCTTTAGTTTAAATGCCGCGGATAAAGCAAATGATGACACGTATGTATTCGAAGCCAAAGGTGAGTTTGCCAAAGAGCTAAAATCCCTGATCGAAAAGCATTCTAAAGATGAAAATGTAACCGTAAATATCTACAAAAGCGCTCCGGTCGCAGGCAGTAAAACTCATAGCGGCAAGGTAAATCGAAATATAAATTCTTTAAAAGAAAGAGGCGGAGCGATCTTCGCCGAAAAATGCGCTTCGTGTCACGGTGAAAGCGGGCAGAAGCGAGCTTACGGCGCGTCTCGTAAGATCAAAGATCTAAGCGGTAAGGAGATCGCAATGGCGATTTCGCAATACACCACAGATCTAAGCTATGGCGGCAAGAT
>NZ_CALEDC010000207.1 GCF_937949835.1 uncultured Campylobacter sp. | reverse complement strand
TTCTACCAGGAGCAAAATGAAGTGCAGCCATTTTCTTTGGGACGTTTTATTCCCAATTTCGTTAAAAATTTCGTAAAAAAGAGCTTTAGTGCGATAAAATTTAAAATTGAGGGTCTTTTTTTTGATAAGAATATAGACAAAAAAAGCTTAGACAATATTGACGAAGATGCGAAGCAGAAAATAGTTTACGATGGCATATCGTTCTCAAATTTAAGTGATTTGCGAGCGTATATAGTCGGTGTAAATGAGAAAAAATACAATAAAATTGAGAAAGAAAGGAAAGAATATGACGAAAAAAATAGTGTGTCTATCAATGCTAGCCTTAGCTTTTAACGGGTGTCTACACGAATATCCCGAGAATAAGATTTACGGCGATGGCTTAAATAGGGGGCGCGCTTTCGATAAAAGTATGCCTATTGAGGAACAAGAGGCTTATAATTTTAACGCCGAACGTATCCAAGTTTTGGATGAGTATTTCGACCAAAGGGCGGGCGAAATTTTAAGAGATAAAGGAGCGCACAGATGAAAAAGCTTTTATTTAGCCTGGTTTGCGCGGTAGCAATTGTAGGGGCAGTTGATAATGGCGACGGAGCTACTAATGCCGGAAATGGGCGTGACTACGGGCAGCAGCGCGCAGGCGTAGGCGATAATACGTTTAAATCTACTGAGGCTGTTAATATCCAAGAAAAGGGCGAAGACGCTGATGTCCAAGACAATACATATGCTGTGATATACGGGCATCTAAAAGCATATGAAAATTTGCGTAAACAAAGTAATCAGGGCGGAGTTACCAGCGCCGTAAATTCCGCAGGCGGCGTGCCTAATGCTACGGCTGCTTTCGATTTTTATGCCGATAAGCAGAAAAAGGACGCCGTGTTAGTCGCGCAAAGGCAAGAGGAGGCTCAAAAAGAGTTATTGCCGCAATATCTGTTTATGGATGGATACTGCTCTATACCAAATGAGGTAAAGATAGCTCGTATAGCGGGATATGCTGATTTAAATTGCGATTTATCGGTTAATAAACGTGCTACTTTAAAAGTGGCGCTTACCCCTGATTTTTATTCAAAGTCGCTTATAGCAACACC
>NZ_CALEDC010000206.1 GCF_937949835.1 uncultured Campylobacter sp. | reverse complement strand
GATCTGCTGATCGATCCTGCGTTGGCGTTCGGTTCAGGTCATCACGAAAGCACCAATATGTGCCTGGCGCTACTTAGCGAGCTCGCTCGCGATGGCATGAGCGCGCTTGACGTGGGCTGCGGCAGCGGAATTTTAAGTATCGCGATGAAAAAACTGGGCGCAAAGGTAAGCGCTTGCGATACCGATGAGCAGGCGGTGGCCGCTACGCAGCAAAACGCCGAGAAAAACGGCGTGCAGATCGATAAAATTTGGCTCGGCAGCGTTTCAAGCTTAAACGAGCAAGGCTCAAGCGCAGCCGCGCAGCCGCAGTTTGATCTCGTCGTCGCAAATATAATCGCCGACGTGATTTTGATCCTAAGCGCGGATCTGAAAAAAGCGCTAAAGCCCGGCGGCAAGCTCGTGCTGTCGGGAATTTTAGAAAAATATAAAGATAGGATCGAGCAGGCCTTTTCGGATTTAAATTTCGTGCAGATGAAAAAGCAAAACGAATGGCTCAGCTTTGTTTATGAAAGGAAGATATGAATAACAACTTAAATAATCAACCCCCTCAAAACGGCGGCGGAAACAATTTTTTTAATAAAAATCCGATCGGCGTTTTTATAATTTTCGCGCTTATTTTGATAGTCGTGTTTAAAGCGATATCCCCAAGTGGCGGATTTGATAGTGGTGGAGTGCTGGGCTCCGTCTCGGGCGAGAGTAGAAACGTAACTTACTCCGAGCTAAAATCGCAGATCAAAAACTCCCAAGTAAGCATGGTTTCCATCGGAAGCTCCACGATTAAAGCGCAAGTCGGCAACGTAATCTACACCGCCAAGCGCGTGGATGATCCCGAGCTAGTTCAAATTTTAGAATCGCGCAAAATTCCATACGGCGCGTATAACGAGAGCAACTTTTTAACCGATCTGCTCTTTAGCTGGGTCTTGCCGCTCGTGATTTTCTTTGGAATTTGGATGTTTTTAGCCAACCGCATGCAGCGCAATATGGGCGGCGGCGTGCTCGGCATCGGAAGCTCTAAAAACCTGGTAAGCGCCGAAAAGCCGAAGGTTAAATTTAGCGATGTCGCGGGCGTCGAAGAGGCGAAAGAGGAGGTTAAGGAGATCGTAGATTTCTTAAAAAACCCCGAGCGATATATCAGTCTCGGAGCTAAAATTCCAAAAGGCGTTCTTTTGGTTGGACCTCCGGGCACGGGTAAGACGCTGCTAGCCAAGGCGGTTGCGGGCGAAGCGGACGTGCCGTTTTTTTCGGTATCGGGCTCCAGCTTCATCGAGATGTTCGTAGGCGTGGGCGCTAGCAGGGTGCGCGATCTATTTGATAACGCTAAAAAGCAGGCTCCGGCGATCGTTTTCATCGACGAGATCGACGCGATCGGCAAAAGCAGAACCGCAGGCGGTATCGGCGGCGGTAACGACGAGCGCGAACAGACGCTAAATCAGCTGCTTGCCGAGATGGACGGCTTCGGCTCGGAATCAAGCCCGGTGATCGTCCTTGCGGCTACCAACCGCCCGGAGACGCTGGATGCGGCGCTTCTGCGTCCGGGCAGATTCGATAGGCAGGTTTTGGTCGATAGACCCGATTTTGACGGCAGAATGGCGATTTTGAAGGTGCATATGCGCGACGTTAAATTTGCTCGCGATATCGATATCGAAGAGATCGCGCGCCTTACCGTGGGCTTTGCGGGAGCCGATCTTGCAAACATCATCAACGAAGCCGCGCTTTTAGCGGGTCGCGAGGCAAAGGCGGAGGTCGAGCAAAAAGACCTGCTCGAAGCGATCGAGCGCGTCGGTATCGGACTGGCTAAAAAATCGCGCCGCGTAAGCCCGATCGAAAAGCGAATCGTCGCCTACCACGAAAGCGGCCATGCGCTCATCGCCGAGCTTACCAAAGGCGCGATGCCCGTATCTAAAGTAACTATCGTACCGCGCGGATTGAGCGCCGCGGGATACACGCTAAATTCGCCATTTGAAAATAGATACCTGCACCAGCGCCATGAAATTTTTGCCGAGATCGATACGTTTTTGGCGGGGCGCGCGGCGGAGGATGTGTTTTTGGGCGAGATCACCGACGGAGCAGGTAATGATTTGCAGCGCGCTACCGATATGCTTAAATTTATGGCTACTCAGGTCGGAATGACCGAGGCTCTCGGGCTTGCGGTGCTAGAAAAGCAGCAGTATTCCTTCCTAAACGGCGGACAGAGCATCAAGGATTACAGCGAGGTAACGGCGGTTAAGATCGACGAATATGTCCGCAAGACGCTGGATGAGCGCTATGCGGCAGTGAAAGAGACGCTAAGGACCTACGCTCCGGCGATTGAGGAGATGGTAAAGGCGCTGTATGAGAAGGAGACTGTCTCTGGCGAGCAGATCGTAGAGATCATCTCCAAATTTGAAAAAGATAACGGCATGCCTACCCGGCTGGTGCGAAATTTAGGCGCTAACGACGATATCGAAAGCGCAAAGAACGAGGCTTAAATTTAAAGCCTCGCGCAGGGCAAGAACTTAGGGCTAAATTTTAAGAAGGTCGCGCTAAAATGCTTTATGCGCGATCCGCGGCACCGAACGAAAAGCGGTGCAAAAATAAAATTTAAAGAGTAAGAGATGGAAGAGGAAAAGGGAAAATTGATCTATATATTGCCGAATTTTTTCACGGCGGCAAGTGCTTTTTTGGCGGTTATCAGCATAATTTCTACGATCAAAGGCAACTTCAGCGCCGCGATCTTTTATATCATTTTATCCTTGATCTGCGACGGGCTTGACGGCCGCGTGGCGAGGCTAACGCATGCGACGTCGAAATTCGGCGTGGAGTTCGATAGCCTTGCGGATATCGTTGCTTTCGGCGTCGCGCCGGCGCTGCTATTTTACTGCGCGGTCGGGCACGATTACGGTAAGGTCGGCTCGCTCGTAGCAGCACTTTACGTGGTTTTCGGCGCGATCAGGCTGGCGCGATTCAACGTCCCCACGGGCACCTACGAGCCTAGCGTTTTTATCGGGCTGCCGATACCAACGGCAGCGATTACGATGGCGTTTTGGATCGGAATTTATCTAAAATATGAGCTCTCCAAAGGATTTGGCGTATTTTTGATCATCGCAATGGCGGCGCTATCGTTTTTGATGGTCAGCAACATCCGCTTTCCAAGCTTTAAAAAGATCAGCCTAAAGCGCCCCAACGCGATTAAAATTTTAGTGCTTCTAATCGTCGTATTTTTCTCGCTTTTATATCTTTTCAGGCTGGAATTCCCGGCGGTGCTCACTTTAGTTTATATCGTTTACGGTTTGGTTCGCGGAGCTTTAAATTTAAGCGCGGCTAAATTTCATAAAAAAGACAAACCTGAGGAAACGGCGAAATAATCTCAGATATGTTTATCGCCGCGATTGTTTTAAGCTTGCGCGGCTATAATTTCGTCAAATTTTAACGCTTTGAAAGGACTTGTAATGGACAAAAATAAAATCATAATCTTCGATACGACGCTTCGTGACGGCGAGCAAAGCCCCGGAGCGTCGATGAATACGGATGAGAAGATCCATCTTGCGTTACAGCTTGAAAAGCTGGGCGTAGATGTTATCGAGGCGGGTTTCGCGGCGGCGAGCCCAGGCGATTTTGACGCGATAGAAAAGATCGCCGGCGCCGTTAGCAAGGCTCGCGTCTGTTCGCTTGCGCGCGCTTTAGAAAAAGATATCAAGGCTGCGGGCGAAGCGATAAAGGGCGCGAAGCTCGGGCGCATCCACACCTTCATCGCCACAAGCCCCATCCATATGGAATTTAAACTTAAAATGCAGCCGCAAGAGGTCATAAAGCGCGCCGTAGAGTCTGTGCAATACGCAAAAAGTCTATGCGATGACGTGGAGTTTAGCTGCGAGGATGCGTGCAGAAGCGATATGGGTTTTTTAAAAGAGATCTGCGACGCCGCGATAAGCGCAGGGGCCTCCACCATAAATATCCCCGATACGGTAGGCTATCTCTATCCGGATGAGATCACTGCGCGCATAGGCGAGATCGTTAAGCTTATCGGCGAGCGCGCCGTAGTTTCGGTGCATAACCACAACGATCTCGGTATGGCTACCGTAAATTCCTTAGCCGCTATCTTGGCAGGAGCCAGACAGGTCGAATGTACGATAAACGGTATCGGCGAGCGGGCGGGCAACGCGGCGCTGGAGGAGATCGTAATGGCGATCAAGACGCGCAAAGATAAATTTGCGCCGCTTTATACCGATATAAATTTGAAAGAAATTTATCCATCCAGCCGCCTAGTCGCGAGTATTACCGGCATCGAGCCGCAGCCTAATAAAGCGATCGTGGGCAAAAACGCCTTCGCGCATGAAAGCGGCATCCATCAAGACGGCGTGTTAAAGCACAAAGAAACTTATGAGATCATGCACGCCGAGGATATCGGGCTTGATAAAAACTCGCTCGTACTGGGCAAACACAGCGGCCGTCACGCCTTTAAAGATAAGCTGGTATCTTTAGGATATGAGCTTAGCAACGAGCAGATTGAGATCGCGTTTAATAAATTTAAAGCGCTCGCAGATAGCAAAAAGGACGTTTTCGACGAGGATATTAGAGAACTCGTAAACGATGAGTTCGTGGGAGCCGAAAAGACCTACGAAGTGCTGGTTTTAAGCTCCAATAGCTGCAACAAAGGACACGCTAGCACCGCACTTACGCTAAGGTATAAGGATGAAATTTTAAGCGATAGCGCGCTTGGAAACGGCGGCGTGGATGCGATATTTAAAGCGATAGATCGTATAAGCGGTATCAGCGGCAGCCTGAAGGATTATCAAGTAAAGGCGGTCTCACAGGGCAAAGACGCACTGGCAAAAGTAACTGTCAAGGTGGAATTTGCGGGCGAGGGCGCCATCATCGGCAGAGGACTTGACGTAGATACGATGCTAGCGTCTGCAAAGGCCTACGTTGCGGCGCTAAATACATATTTGGACGCTAAACGTTAAGATGTTGGCGTGTACGGCGGGATTTGTTAAATTTAACGCAAATTCCGCCAGATTAAACAAATCAAAAGCAAAATTTTAATAATATTTCACACTTAAAACGTTGGAGTAGGGGGTATTGAGCCGAAACTTGTTTTAAAATTTATTTATGGAGACTTTTATGAAAAAAGTTCTTGTATTGTTATTTGCGCTTTGCGGCGCGGCTTTCGCTAGCGAGCAGCTAAGCGCTTACACTCAGATCGTTTCTTTTTCTGCAATTACCGTTGCAGTCGTTTTAGGTCTAGCCGCTTTGGGTGGCGCATTAGGTATGGGAAATGCCGCTAGTGCGACGCTTAACGGCATCGCTAGAAATCCGAGCGTAGCTAGCAAACTATCGACTACGATGTATATTTCGCTTGCTATGATCGAAGCGCAGGTTATCTATGCGTTGGTTGTTTCATTCGTCTTGCTTTTTGCAAACCCTTTCATAACAGAAGGTCTTGCGGCTGCTGCAAAATAATCCTAAGCCCGAGAAATCGGGCTTTAAACTTATATAATTCAAGGCTTAAGATCAAGCTTTAAAATTTATGCGACCGTGGTGGAATTGGTAGACACGCTATCTTGAGGGG
>NZ_CALEDC010000205.1 GCF_937949835.1 uncultured Campylobacter sp. | reverse complement strand
TCGATACCCCGGGCCACGTTGACTTTACTATCGAAGTCGAGCGCTCGATGCGCGTTTTAGATGGTGCGGTAGCAGTATTTTGCTCTGTAGGAGGCGTTCAGCCTCAAAGCGAGACCGTTTGGCGTCAAGCGAATAAATACCATGTTCCGCGCATTATTTTCGTAAATAAAATGGACCGCGTCGGCGCAAATTTTTATAATGTCGAACAGCAGGTAAAAGATAGGCTCAAAGCTCATCCGGTTCCGATTCAAATTCCGATCGGCGCAGAGGACGATTTCAAGGGCGTTATCGATTTAGTTACTATGAAGGCGCTCGTTTGGGATGATAGCAAGGGTCCTTCTGCTCCCGAGATCGTTGAAATTCCTGCTGAATTACGAGAAAAAGCGCAAGAGTATCGCGACAAGATGATTGAGGCGGTAGCAGAGACTGATGAAGCTTTGATGGAGAAGTATTTTAACGGCGAAGAGCTAAGTGTGGAGGAAATCAAAAAAGGTATCAAGAAAGGTTGCTTAAGTCTAAGCTTTTTTCCTATGCTATGTGGCACCGCATTTAAAAACAAGGGCGTGCAGCCTTTGCTAGATGCGGTCGTAGATTATCTACCTGCGCCTGATGAAGTGCCTGCGATTAAGGGTCAGTATGAGGATGGTAGCGAGGTTCATGTAAGCTCTACCGACGAGGGTGAGTTCGCGGGTCTTGGATTTAAGATTATGACCGATCCGTTCGTAGGACAGCTTACCTTCGTGCGCGTTTATCGCGGCGTTTTGGAAAGCGGTAGCTACGTCGTAAACACCGGCAAGGGTAAAAAAGAGCGCATCGGCCGCTTGCTAAGGATGCACTCGAATAAACGCGAAGAGATCAAAGAGCTATATGCGGGCGAGATCGGCGCCGTTGTGGGTCTTAAAGACACTCTTACTGGCGATACTCTAGCTAGCGAAAAAGATAAAGTAATTTTAGAGCGTATGGAATTTCCTGATCCCGTTATCAGCGTAGCTGTAGAGCCTAAAACCAAAGCCGATCAAGAAAAAATGGGTATTGCGCTTCAAAAATTGGCGCAAGAAGATCCGAGCTTCAGGGTTGCGACCGACGAAGAGAGTGGACAGACGATCATTTCGGGAATGGGCGAATTGCACCTTGAGATCATCGTAGATAGAATGCTTAGAGAATTTAAAGTAGAGGCCGAGGTCGGACAGCCGCAGGTCGCATATCGCGAGACTATCCGTAAAACGGTCGAGCAGGAGTACAAATACGCCAAGCAATCGGGCGGTCGCGGTCAATACGGTCACGTATTTTTGCGCCTAGAGCCTTTGGAGCCAGGCACTGGATATGAGTTCGTAAACGATATCAAAGGCGGCGCGATTCCAAAAGAATACATACCTGCAGTCGATAAGGGCTGCCAAGAGGCGATGCAAAACGGCGTTTTGGCGGGCTATCCGGTCGAGGATGTGCGCGTAACGGTCTATGACGGAAGCTACCACGAAGTCGATAGCTCCGAAATGGCGTTCAAACTCGCCGCTTCTATGGGCTTTAAAGAGGGCGCTAGAAAAGCAGGCGCCGTAATCTTGGAGCCTATGATGAAGGTCGAGGTAGAAACCCCTGAGGAGTATATGGGCGACGTCATCGGCGATCTAAACAAGCGCCGCGGACAGGTCAATAACATGAGCGAGCGTGGCGGTAACAAGATCATTGACGCATTTTGCCCACTTTCTGAGATGTTCGGTTACTCGACCGATCTGCGCTCTCAGACGCAGGGTCGCGCGACCTATTCGATGGAATTTGATCACTACGACGAGGTTCCTAAAAACGTTGGCGAAGAGATCATCAAAAAGCGCAACGGCTAAGCTTAACGAGCGCTAGGGTGCGGCGATAGCTTTATCGCTAACCCTCGGCGCTTCTTTAAATTTTAAGACGGCGCTTAAATTTAACCCGCTTTACGAGTCGAAATTTAAACTCACATTCTAGCTTCAAATAAAATTTCAACCCATAAGTTTAACTCCTGCCGGTCGCAAAGTTAGATCAAAAAATTTCAATTAAATTTAAAAATTCAAAACATAACTTAAAACGCGCTCATGATGCCGCGCCTATCGTTTTACTAGAGATCTATTCTTTCGTAGAGAAAGCACACATGCAGCGTTATCGCTTTGATTTACATTCACGGACAAAATCGCCGCAAGCAGGATCGCGCAAATGGGGCGAAATTTTACCTTCGACGCAGCCTTAAGGCGGAGCGCAACTATCATAGACCTATATCGGACGCGACCATCAGTGCTTTATGCGAGTAGTGGTATGCTCGGGGGCTTTAATTGTGCTACCGTTTTGCGCCGTAAAATTTCATCTTAGCGCAGCGATCTACGCACCGCTCATATAAGCTGAGCTAACACCCGAGCTCGCTTGTTTTCAGATTTAGCAGGCGTTTGCTTTCGCAGGCTTAAAATGCGCGGATGGGTACCTTGCTCGCCCGCAACTTTAAATTTTGAAATTCCACGGCGCTCTGAAATTTAGCAGGCCCCGTCTGAAATTTTGGTGGATCTGCTCCCATGATCCTCTTTGCGCAGTTCGCAATATAATTTTAAAATTCTATCTCCAATCAATTTATAAATTTATCTCATATTCGGCGTACTTTTTATCTACTCATGCATATTATGATTTGAAAAAACAGCGCGCGATCGAGGTTAAATTTTAGCGCAAAACACAGGCAGCAGTATCACGAGGCCAGACCGAGCGACTTAAAATTTTACGATGGTGATACCGTATATGAGTAGTGACCGAGTAAAATTTTAAAGCACTAAATATGGCGATGCTAGGAAATACTGCTCTACGGAAATAAGGCAAAAGCATTTTTCACGAAATCTCGGCGAATTTAAATTTGAGCGAAAGAATGCAAGCGGCAGTATCGCAAGGCCAGACGAGGCGCGGATGAAATTTGCGATGGGAGCGCATGTGCAATACGTGACTGAGCAAATTTTAGACGCAACGACGTATAGTAAAGCGAGACAACGCGTGCAAAGATAAGGTGCAGTATTTTTTCTTTAGACGAGGCGGAAAAAAGCCAAATGAAGGAACGCATATTATAATACGTGACTGAAATTCGGCGAAATTTCTAACGATGTATAAAGGAAAAAGAAGGAGCCGCTAGGTATTCAGATCAGGATAATCCCACGCATTATATTCATCCGTCAG
>NZ_CALEDC010000204.1 GCF_937949835.1 uncultured Campylobacter sp. | reverse complement strand
TATGCGATCTAGATGGCAATCTTACAGATATACGGCTTAAAGATAGGGCGTTAAAATGTATACTTAAAAAGACCTATAAATCTATAAATATTTCAGCGGAGGAATTCCGTGATATGGAAAGAAAAATAAAGAAGCAATACGGTAAAGTAGACGATGAATTTTATAATTTTTATAGCGGGTTGGTGGAAAGATGCGGTGGAAATAATCGTCCAGATAAAGCTTGCGAATTTTTCATTGTAGATGACAATATAAATTTAGAATATTTTATGGATTTGGGAGACAGGGCTTGCAACGGTAAACAAGCCGTAGCAAATTTCAAAGATTTTGTAAATATGTCCATGCTTAAAGGCGAAGTTGTTTACCCCTGGGAAAATAATAATAGTTTAATCTTGTCGGATGGAAATTTAAAATACAAATTATATTTTAGCGGATTAGAAAATGATAAACATGTATTTGATATGTTATTTACGGAAAAAATATTTTTAAATGAAATTAATCCTAAAATATACGACCACAAATATCCTAATGATAAAATTTTTTCTATTCCAACCGACATGCTATTTTTTGATATGTATGTAAGCCTAATAGATAAAAAATACGATAATTTTTGTAATTTATATAACTTTAAAAAGAAAGATATAAAACCGTATAAAGCGTTTTTTGAGTTAGAAGGTATAAAATATAGTCGGTATGCTTTTTATCTAGGTATTTTTGATGAAAATTATACATATAAATACGATATAAAAGATAATTTGCTGGGTGTGGAGCAAGGATATTATTACGATGAAAAAACCAAAGAGATAAAACGAGAGCAATAAAATAGAATTTATAAAATTTACTCGCCCCGCCTGCTTAAAATCCCATATTTAGCGCTATTTACCTCTTGCGCCGCGAGTGATCATCAAGGACTGCTCGTAGAAAATTAGCAGCGTTATCGAGACGCCCGTGCCGAGCGCCAGCGAGATCGAAACCGTGGCAAGGGCGTTATCGAAAAACGAGATAAGATGAGCGAGTTTATGCTCTGCGCCCGCAGCTCTGATATAAGAAAACAGCGCCAAAACCGCCTTGTAGGCGTAGATGCCAGGTATCATCGGAAGCAGCGCGGGGAAGGCGATGATCTCTGCGGGCACCTTGAGGCGCTTGGCGCAGAGCATCCCCAAAACGCCGATCAGAAACGACGCAAAAAGCGTCGCGGCGGCGATCGAAAAAATTTGGCTTTGAATCAGCAAAAACCTGCACGAATGCGCAACCGCTGCAAGCAGTGCCGAGAAAATAAGCGTCTTTTTAGGCGGCATGCACGCATACGCAAACCCGAGCCCCGCCGCAGCGGCAAAGCAAGCATCCTTAAATACCAAAAGCGCTATATCAAACATTTACAAGCCCCAAATTTGAGATGCTAAGCGTCAGAAAGAGCCCGATCGCGATGCAGATGATCAAAAGCCCCGTGTTTAGCCCTCTGCTGATGCCTACGAGCATATTTTCGTTTAGGATGTCAAATACCGAGTTGATCAGCCAGACGCCGGGGATCAAAAAGAGTATGCTCGATCCCACGGCGACGTCGGGCGTGGCGCTAAGCCCGTAGCGAGCGCCTAGCGAGACGATGAAGGAGACTGTGAACGAAACCGCGATGTATTGGATTTTTAGGTTGATTTTAAGCTTGCTAAGCAGATAGCGGGCGCAAATTCCAAAAGCCGTAGCCGCAAAAACTAATGCCATCGCACCGCCGTCGCCGCCGAAAAGTTCGCAGAATGCGGCATTTGCGACGCTGAGCAAAACGAGAGTTTTGGCAAAGCTTTTCTTCTGCGAGGCTAAAATTTCGGCAAATGAGGCTCTGGCGCGCGCAAGGGGGATTTTCTCGTCGTAAATTTCCCAGCTAAGCGCGCTTAGCTCCGAGATCAGATCGAAGCTGATACGCGCTGCAGCGCCCGTTTTGACGTAGGTGCGGCGGATAGAGTTGTCCGCAGGATCCATCACGCTGATGATGAAGTGGCGCACAAAGATCATCAGGCTAGCCTCATAGTCGTAAGCGTCCGCTATCCTGCGCACGCAGCGCTCGATGCGCGCGGTGTAAGTGCCGATACTAAGCATCTTGGCGGTGTATTCGCTAAGAAAATTGGTAAGCTCTTGGATTTGCGGTCTCGCTGCTTCTGCTTCTTTTGCTGCCGCCATTTCTGTTGTCATTATTTCCTCCGCTACTCTTGTAATCTCAATATCGTTTTGCGCTGTTTTCGTCGTTTTTACTTCTACGACGCTCGTTGTAGCTTCCTGTTTTTGCGGCGCCCGCCATCGTTTTTGATGTCGCTATGATGTCCGCCGCCGCGGAATTTTTATTTTTAAAATTTAATGCAGTAGCGCCCGTGGCGGAATTCTCGCCATCTAAATTTGACATGGAGGCGATACCTATGGCGGCAAAGCTTTGGTTGCTTAAATTTTGATCGTTTAAATTTAACGTCGCTTTGGAATTTTCGTCATTCAAATTTAACGCTGAGGTTGAATTCTCGCCGCTAGAATTTTTTGTCGCAGCAGCGGAGCATTCATCGCTCAAATTTGAAGCGGCGGAATTTTGCTCTTTTAAAGAATTCTGCTCACTTAAATTTAAATCGCAGCCCAAATTTTGCTCACTTAAATTTAAACTTTCGGCATCCTCGCAAGATTCGCTAAATTTAGAATTTTTCACGCTTACCTCAGGCTGATGAGATCGAGCGGGTTGATGTGGTAGTTCTGCTGCGTCACTTCAAAGGTCAGATCCGAGCCGATGCGCCCGATGATGTAGCCCTTTTTGACATTGGAGCCGACGCGCACGGTAGGCGGGATCTGATTTAGATGCGCGTAGATCGTATGGATACCGCCGCTATGCTCTAGGATCACCACCTTATCAAGCACGGCAGTTTCTTTAGCAAAGACCACTTTGCCCGGCAGCACCGCTTTAACCTGTGTGTCGCCGCTGTTTGAGCCGAGCACGATATTTTCGTTGAAAAGCTTGATGTTATACACCGGATCGTTGTAGTTGCCGAATTTCCGCTTCAAATACGCGCCGTTCAGAGGCGCCGCGGTCTTGGCTCCGCTGTATTTTTTAACGCGCGAGGACTGATAGCTCGAGCCGTACTGCTTGACCTTTTGGTTGATCTTGCTTACGCGCTCATCCGCTGGCTCGCTCACTTCTGGCTCGGGCTCGCTAGGAGGCGCAGGCTCAGGCTTGCCCGCCTTTTTTGCTGCCGCTTTTGCTTTGGCGTACTCTTTTTCGCGCGCCTGGCGCTCCTTTTGCTTCTGCGCTTCAAGCTTTGCTTGGCGTGCCGCTTCCTCCTTCTGCGCTTTGGCTTTTTCCTCGGCGTCATCGATGATCTTAAGCTCCTGCAGGGTCTTAGATATGGCATCTTGCTCGTCGTTTATCTTCTCCAGTCTCGCGATGTAGTCTTCTTTGTCCTTTTTCATCTGCGCGAGCTTTTCTTTTTGGATGGTTTGCTTGGCGTCAAGATCGGTTTTTTTCTTGTCATAGCTCGCCATGCTTGCCTGGATCGATTTGATCTTTTTGTTCTGCTCGTTGATAAAATTTTGATTATTTTCGTAGTCTTTGATCAGCCCCTTCAGCTCGTCGTTCATAACGACGCCGAGCCCCTCCAAAATTTCGCTAGCCATGATAGAATCGGGCGTGGTGGTGGAATTTACGTCGGTGATGAGATCGAATGATAGCTCTTGCGAGATCACGCTTGCGATCTTGCTTTCCAGATCGTTTTGCACGCTAAGAAGCGTGACGTTTTGGCTATTAAGCTTTTCAAGCTCCTGCGCTTCGGCGGCGTATTGATCTTTTAAGCCCTCGATCGCGTCGCTTAGCTGTTTGATCTCGCCCTCGCGCTTTTTAAAGCCCTCCTGCTCCTTTACGATTTGGCCCGCGATCTCGTCGATCTTTTGCGAGAGCTGCATACCCTCCTTTTGCGAGCTTTTGAGCTCTTGACCCGCTTTGGCGATCTTATCTTTCGTGCTTTGTCCCTTTGCGGGCGCGGCATAAGTAAGAGCCGCGGCAAGCCCCAGCGCAAGAAGCGGCGCTAAAAAAGCCCTTTTCATGCTCGTTTATTTCCGATTTGCAGCATCACAAAACTTACCGCGATGATAGATAGTGCTAAAGCCACGCCTAAAAGGATCAGCGCGTCGTAAGGCAGCACTATGGCGGTGCGTAGATCGCCGATACCCTTAAGCGTTGTCGAAAACACCTCCCAAGAAGGAAGCGCAATGTAGAAGCAGGTCACGATCAGCGTGGCGATGAAGGAGTCGATTATCGCCATTCGGTAGAGCTTGCCGCTTTTTATCAGAAACGACGCGCCGAAAAGCTCCATGATCTCGATGCGCTCTTTGTGCTCATAGACCCAAATACGCATCTGGCGGTGGATTAGCATCACGCCTAAAAGCACGATGAGAAACGCAAAGCCGTAAACAAGGCTTTTGATAAGTAGTAAAATTTTAAAAATTTCATCGTGGGTCTTTTTAAAAATTTCAACCCGCGTGAGCGAGCCTATGGATTTTAGATCCTGCTCGATCTTTGCAAGCTGCGCGGCGTCGGGGAAGCTTTCAAGCTTGACGCTATAAAATTTAGGCAAATTTTTACTAAGCTCGGCAAAGGCGTTTTGTGAAATTTTACCCTTTAGTCGCTCGGTAATGCCCGCTGTGGAAATTTCGCTAATCGAGCTGATCTTCGGCACCGCTTTTTGCGCGTCTTGCAGGCTGAGCGAGGTTTTGGAGACTAGCACGATGTTGTATTCGTTTTGGATCGAGCGCTCGTAGCTTTTGGTTAGGTTGCTCATAAAAATTCCAAACTGCACTGAAAAAAGCAGCGCGACGAGCGAAAAGATCACGCCGAAATGGGTTTTAATCGATTTCATTTACTTTAGCGTCCTTAATCTCAAAATGTCGGTGCCTAAAACGCAGCGTAGCGGGCATTTTATGCGTCACGATGACGACGCAGGCGTTCCACGACTCGCACGCCGAGCGCAACAAATTCCAAATAATGGCACTGGAGTAGTCGTCCAAATTTCCCGTTGGCTCGTCGCACAGCAGCAGGCGCGGATTATGCGCCATCGCACGCGCCAAAGCCACGCGCTGCTGCTCGCCGCCGCTAAGCTCGAGCGGATACTTGCCCATCTTATGCCCGAGCTCGACGTGGCGCAGTAGCTTTTTGGCTTGGTCTTGGCAGACCTGCTGATTGTAGCCCATTATCATTAACGGAAGCATTATGTTGCGCTCGATCGTCCATTCGTTGATCAGGCGGTAGTTTTGAAAGATAATGCCGATGCGCTGGCGCAGGGTGCGCAGATCGGAGTTTGTGATGCCCTTTAGATCGCACAGGCAGACGTTCAGCTCGCCGCCGATGATGTCGATGCCGCCGTAGAAGGACTTAAGCAGCGTGGATTTGCCGCTGCCGCTCTTGCCCGTGATGATGACGAAGTCCTTCGCGCCGATGCCGAAGCTCGCGTCTTGGATGACCGCGCCCGCCTTTTCGTAGCCTAGCGTGAGGCCCGCTGCGGTGATGATATTGTAATCGTCCGTTATCTCTGCCATTGTGAAAATATCTCCGAAATTTTTTGATGTGCCGCGTGGTTTTCGCGCGTAGGAAGCGGGCGGCGGATGAAGTAGCGCGTGCCGCTTGCGTTTGCGCGGATGAAACACTGCTGCGGAAAGTCGAATGCCCCAAGCGAAAGCAGGATTAGCACGTCCTGCGGCTCGGCGGCGCATGGCTTGCTTTGCCGTTCGTTTTGCTGCTTAACGCAGCTTGGTTTGCCTTGCCATTGCTGCTCGGCACGGTTTAATTTGCCTTGGTGTTCGGCTTGCAACTCGTCATGGCTTAGCTCGCTTCGGTACCCGACTTGCGACTTGATAGCGTAGTTTGACTTATTTTGTAATTCTGCTTGCGGCTCGGCAGCGCGGTTTAGTTCGTTTTTTAGTTCGGCTTGTGGCTCATTTTTGCAAGGCGCGGTGCTCGCTTTTTTTAGAATTTGCGTAGTGTTTGCTTCGTCCGTGTGGGTCGCATTTGGCGTGGCACTCTCTTTTATTGCACTGGTTGCTGAGAATAAGCCGTCCAAATTCGG
>NZ_CALEDC010000203.1 GCF_937949835.1 uncultured Campylobacter sp. | reverse complement strand
GCAAGACGCCCGCAAAATTTACCCGCCCGCAGTAAATATTTGGCATGCGGGCGGATTTTACGCGCAAACGCCGCACGTTTTGTTTTAAATTTAGCGCGGCGCCAAATCGTTAAATTTAGCTGCTGCCAAGCTCCTTTTCGATCTGCTCGCCGATAAAATCCGCGCTCTGCAGAGAGAAAAAGTGATCCCCCGCCAGCGGATAAAATTTGCTATTTTTGACGAGCGAGTGGATCAACTCGCCGCTTTTTAGACTAGTGGCGCGATCGTCCTTGCCCCAAAAGATGAGCGCATTTTGCGGGCTTAGCGCGGAAAAAATATCGCGGAAGTCCTCATTTACGACGTTTTTTAGCGTCTCATACATCGTCTTACTCATACCTGCGGCATCCTTGCTCGCAAACGCGCGCCAAAGCCCCGCCAGTCCAAGTCTTTTTAAAATTTTAAAAATCGCGATTTTGGCGCGCACGGCAAAGGGCTTGGGTTCGATGATACCGGCGCTGCTTAGCAGTATGAGGTTTTGCGGGCGCAAAAGCGTTGCGATCTTGCCGCCGAAGCTGTGCCCCATGATCGCTGCAGGCTGCCTGCCCAAAGCTGCGATAAAGGCGCGCATAATCTCCGCGTAATCCTCGCTGCCAAGGGCGCGCGCGGGCTGCGAGCTTGCGCCGAATCCCGGCAGATCGACGCACACTAACGCGTAACGGCGGAATTTGTCCGCAAAAACTCTAGACATAAGCGCCTTGTTTGCGCCCCAGCCGTGCAGAATCAGGATGTATTGCTCACGCTGCAAGTTTGAAATTTCGTAGCTGATTTTGTAGCTATCGCCGCCGCAGACGAGCTCCTTACTCGCCACCGCCGCTCCTTTTGGCGTAAACGGCCTTGAGTAGCTCGACTGCTTTTTCGAGCCGCTCAAACTCGCTCATACTGATCATTACGGCTTCAAATTTGTTATTTTTGACGATCAGGGCTTTTTTGATCTCTTGATTTTTGATCTTGTTTAAAACGGTGCTGAAGTTGCGCACGATCTCGGTAGCGGTGTAAATTTCGTCTTGATTTATCATAACTCGACCTTTTGAAGTAAAATTTTACGCAAAATTTAGCGTAAAATTTTAAACGATTGGCTACTTATTAGCGGTGATTTTGGTGATCAGCTCGTAGCTTACAGGGATCTGTCTCATCGGCGGCAGCGACGAAGCAAGAGCTGCTAAGATCTCGGGGAAATCGTCAAATAGGTAGTTTGCAAGGCTGCCAGGATTTGGATTTATCTCGTTTAGATAAATTTCGCCCTCTTTTTCAAAAAAATCGCAGCGAATGAGCGCGCCATCGAATGATCCTGCGTTATAAAGCCGCGTAAAGGCATCTTTCATCTTGCCCTCTAGCAAAGCGCCAGGACGAGCGGGCTCGATCGCGCCACTACGCGAAAAATCCAAATATTTACGATCGAAATTTAAATAGCCCTCTTTTTTTGGCTCTTCGATGTTCGAAAATACGATTTTGCCGTCTATTTTAGCGCCTGCGAGATTGAATTCCTTTACGTTTTCCCAGTACGGCTCTACGATCGCGCTGTCGTCCAGCTCAAAAGCCTGATCCAGCGCGTAGCTAAACTCGCTTTCGTTCTTGGCTATAGAAATTCCGATGCTAGAGCCCAAATGAGCGGGCTTAACGATGATCGGAAAATTAAAATTAGGCAGGCTGGTACGATTTACGATCTCATACGGCAGAGTTTTTACATTTGCGATTACAGCTAGGTGCTTGGTTAAAATTTTATTATAGCTTAGCACGCTAGCTTCGATGCGAGGTCCGATATAAGGGATGCCAAAAAACTCAAATAGCGCTGCCATTTTGCCATCCTCGCCGTCGCAGCCATGGATTAGATTGATATATGTGCCGACTTCTAGCATGCTTTTGCTAAACATTCCACTCTCAAAAAATCCGCCCGCACCGATACTAAGCTCTTTTGCTTTAGCATAGCCGCCCTGCTTAAAATATGCCGCGCGCATATTTTTATCCTCGATGCGGTAAAATTTACGATTTTTATCGCAAAATACAAACTCCAAGTCCCAGCCTTTTAGGGCATTTTTAACGGCAATTGCCGAGATGATACTTACTTCGTGCTCATAGCTTTGAGCTCCAAAAACTAAGCCAAATTTCATTGTTTTCCTTCAAATTTTATTTTCTACGCTAATTTTTTTAACGCCTCTTTGACAAGATCTGACGTATTCGTGCTGCTGCATCCCGCTAAAATTTGATTGATCTTATCGCGCTTAAATCCAAGGCTTTGTAGCGCGGATGCCGCTTCATTTTTATAAGTCTCGCTAGGACCGAATTCCATTAGCTTCGCATCGCCTAGTTCGGCAATGATCCGTCTAGCGGTCTTTGGGCCGATGCCCGGAACTGAAGTTAGCGTCGCAGCATCCCCCGTAGCTACGCAACGCGCGAAATCCTGCGGAGCGAGCGTCGAACAAACCGCCATCGCCGTGCTTGCACCTACACCGCTAAGCTTGATTAGAGTTTCAAACATCCTTTTTTCACTCTCGTCTAAAAACCCATACAGCAAATCGGCATCCTCGCGCAGAATTTGCACGCACGCAAGCTCGGTCAGCCTGCCCTGCGTGAGCTTCGCGGAGGTATTTAATGACAATGAAAGGGCGTAGCTCACGCCGCTAGCGCATTTAATGACGCAAGCAGTGGGCTCCTTGCGCGTTATAATCCCTTCGATCGCCGCTATCATCTAAGAGCCTTTAAAATTTCATTTATACTCTCATTAAGCGCTAAATTTAGAGCATTATAAATGCTTTGCGAGCTAGGATCAGGCACGAAAACGCGCTTAGTGACGATGCCTGATTTTATGCTTTCTAAAGAATTTAAAATTTCATATCCCATCGTGACGGTTGCCTGATCGTTATTAATCTGAAGCGCTACGATACTGGTTTTTAGGCGCAAATCCCGCTCTTTTGGCACGAAGATCGGATTTAGCGAGCAGGTGGAAAATGCCGCATCAAGTAGCGCCTTATATACCATTTCGCTAGGCATAGTGATAAATTTGGCGTCGCTTGCGAACCGCGTTCGGTTTCTAAAATCCACTATTAAAATATCCCGTCTATCGACGAGATCGGTCGCCGTGATGGTGTCGATAAAGATATTTTTGCGCGCGCCGCTAGGATTTACGCAGCGCTTTTGATCATAACGCAGCTCGTAGTAGGTGTATGGCTTAGCCTGCTTGGCTAAGCAGCCGCCTAAAAATATCGCCGCCAGCGTCGCAGCAAGCGTAAACTTTATAAAATTTTTCATCTTTATTCCTTTTTATCGTCGCGATCCGCGCCTTTAGAAGTGTCTTTGAAAAAGAAATCGTAAGGATTGTCCTCTAGCCTAAACATCGCGCCTTGGAATTCTCTAAGCGATTTTTTTAGCTCGCGAAGAGTGTTTTTTGCCTCCTCAAGCGTAGGATCCAAGATCGCTTTTAGATTGTACTCGCCGCGATCGATACGCTTAGTGATGATGCCTGCGGTTTTATCCAGTGAATTCGATAGATTGGCAGCACTCACGGCAAAGGCGTTTAGATTATCTAGTAGCGCGTCTAGCTCCTTCTCGCGCTCGTTTAAATTTGCTATGAGAGTATTTACGTTAGCAAGCAGTGCGTCTAGGCTTTGGAATTTTTTCTCATCGCTTAACTCGGCGCTAAATTTATCCATCGAAGATAGAATTCTATCCACTTTATCGGTATTTTGCTTAGACAACAGCCCATTAATCTTAAAGATCATCTCACTCACGCTATCGGTGATGACTTCAGCTTTAGAGCCGATTTTATCAAGAAGCGTTTTATCCAGCGCAATTATCGGCTTTTTATCATTCGGCGGGAAAAGTTTGCCACTTCCTTTCGTGATATTTATAAACGCGATTCCGCTGATGCCTTGAGATTCTACCTTAGCGACGCTATCTTGCGAGATCGGCAGTTTGCTTTTTACCGAAATTTCAATCTCAATAATCGCATTTTCGATATCGGCAAAGTCGATACTTTTGATGATGCCCGCATTTACGCCGATAAATTTAACCTCGGAATTCTCCTTAATGCCTACGGGAAGCTCTTTTGTGTGAATATAGTAGGAGCGGTAGCTCTCGCCGCGGTCGGTCTTAGTAAGCATCCACCACATAAACGCCGTAAGAGCCGCGACGCAGATCATAACAAATGCGCCTACTATCGTGTATGAAGTTCTATTTTCCAATCTTTTCTCCTAATTTCAGAGCGTAAAATTTAAGCCCTGCGATATGCCTTAAAATAGCCATTTGGGCTTAAATTTCAAAACTTAGCCTTTTCTCAAATAGCCGCAAAATTCGCAGAATCATCTGAGTTTAAATTTTAAAGCTTAGCGTGCATTTTGAAATTTCAAAATATCGCCGCGCCGTATTTTAGCGTAAAATTCTACCGCCCCGGTTTAATTTAGCGCTGCTTGCTCGTTTAAATTTTAAAATTTAAATGCGCTATCCAATAAATGCGCCTAAATACGACCCGCCTAAATTTTAAAATTTCGATTGAGCCGCTAAGGTCTAAATTTTAAAATTTAAGCCCTGCGGAGCCCGGAATTCCTCGCTAGGTTTAAAATTTAAAATTCTTCCGCTGCTATTTTAAAATTTCAGCTCCTACCTATCTAAATTTTACCCGCCGCAAGCTGTATTTCGGCTCGGTAAATTTCAAAGCCTAATCTCTTTGCCGCATCTTAAATAGCTCTTCAAGCGGGTTATTCTTTAGGCTTGAAATTTCCTCGATGCTTCCTTCAAAGGCGATTTTTTGATTATCCACGATCAAAAACCGATCCAAAATGTCAAAGATACTATCCACATCGTGCGTCACCATCACGACCGTAACGCCGAGGCTGTCTCTAAGCTCGCAAACAAGCCTATCAAGGGCTCTGGCGCTGAGCGGATCAAGCCCCGAGTTTGGCTCGTCCAAAAATAAAATTTCAGGGCTAAGTGCTAGCGCGCGAGCCAGCGCCACGCGCTTTTTCATACCGCCGCTAAGCTCGTTTGGCCTAAGCGCGGCGGCCTCCTTCTTAAGCCCCACCTTTTGGATCCAAAACATCGATAGCTCATCTATCTCGCGCTCGCTAAATTTAGAGTATTCGCGCAATAACACGCCTACGTTTTCGAGCACGCTCATCGAGCTGTAAAGCGCGCCGAACTGAAACATCACGCCGCATTTTAGGCGGATCTCGTTTTGCCCTGCTTCGCTTGCGCGCCAAATATCGCGCCCGAAAATTTTAATCTCGCCGCTTTGCGGGCGCTTTAAAAATATGAGCGTTTTCATCAGCGTCGTTTTGCCGCTGCCGCTGCCGCCTAAAAAGCCGTAAATTTCGCCCCTTTTGACGCTAAAGCTCACGCTATCGTGCATAACGCGCGATCCGTACGCGGTAGTAACATCGCGCGCGACTATGATTTTGGAGGTTTCGCTGGATTGCACTTGCTCGCTCATAGTCCGATTTCCGAAAACAAAACCGCAAATACCGCGTCGATCGCGATAACCCAAAATATCGCGTTTACGACGCTAATGGTGGTGTATTCGCCGATGCTTTGAGTATTTCCTTTTACTTCAAAACCCCGCATGCAACCGATGATAGCGATAAACGCTCCGAAAAATGGCGCTTTAATCATACCCACTAAAAAATGCCTAAGCTCTACAGAAGCCTTAAATCTATCCAAATAATCGCTAAAGGCTATGTCTAAATACGCGTCACACACTATCATCTGAGCAAAAATACTTACCGAATCTGCGATAAAAATGACTAGCGGCATGATTAGTACCATCGCGATAATGCGCGGCATCGCAAGAAAATAAAACGGATCAAAGCCCATCGTCCTCATCGCATCGATCTCTTCGGTGATCTTCATCACGCCGATCTGCGCCGTAAAGCTCGAAGCCGAGCGACCCGCGATAACGATAGCAGCTAATAGAGGCGCTACCTCACGAAGCGTCAAAGCTCCCATTATATCGATGATGTAGATGCTGGCACCAAATTTAGAAAGCATATCCGAGCCTATGTAAGCAAGCACGATACCGATCAAAAATGCCGTCAATGAGACGATGAAAAGCGCGTCTATGCCGCTATCTTTGATGAAATTTACGGTTTCTTTGAAGCGGAATTTCATCGGATGAATTATAAAAGCTGCGAGTTTGGAGAAAAACTCGCCCAAAAAGCTTGCAAGGCTTAGCAAGCCTAAAATTCCAAGATGGCAATAAAGTCCGATCTGCGCTAAAAAATTTAGCCTGCGAGATTCGGGTACGTAGCTAAAATCGATCGTTTTATCATCCATAAAGCTTAGAATTTTGGCAGCTTTGCTGCTATCCTCCACAAGGCTAACCCGCTTGCCGGCAAGGGCGTTTTTGATCATCAGCGCCATGAAATAGTCTAAATTTGAAATTTCGCTTAAGCTTAGCTCCAGCTCGTTTAAATTTTTTACCGCTTTTTTTAGCGCAAGTAGCTGGGAGCGCGAGCTTTTATAGTTCCACTGCCCGCGTAGCGATAAGGTGTTTTTCCCGCCCGAGCTTTCGAGCGAAAAGGCTAAATTCCGCAAAAATTTCTCTCCAAAATCAAAAAATAGGGGAAATTATAATATAATCAACCTTGGCATTTTATAAAATTTAATGGAGATTTATGCTCAGAGGCTTTTTTACAAATAGCGCAGGCACGCTGGTTTCGCGAGTTTTGGGTTTCGTGCGCGACCTGCTTACCGCATCGGTTTTGGGCGCGGGGATTTACAGCGATCTGTTTTTCGTAGCGTTTAAACTACCCAATCTTTTCCGCAGACTATTCGGCGAGGGAGCCTTTACGCAGGCGTTTTTGCCTAGCTTTACCGCCGCGCGCAAAAAAGGAATTTTTGCCGCAGCGGTGCTTATTAAATTTAGCGTTTTCATCGCGCTTTTAACGGCGCTCGTGCTGCTTGCCGCGCCCGTTTTTACTAAAGTTTTGGCATACGGATTTAGCGCCGAGCAGATCGGTCTTGCGGTGCCGTACGTGCGGATAAATTTTTTCTACCTTACATTTATCTTCGTCGTTACGCTCTTTGCTTCGCTGCTTCAGTACCGCGACCACTTCGCTACGACGGCGTTTTCGACCGCGCTTTTAAATTTAGCGATGATAGCGGCGCTTCTGCTGGCTCGCGGCAAAGACGGCGCCTCGGCGGTGCTCTATCTTAGCTTCGGCGTCGTAGCGGGCGGGCTTTTACAGCTTGCGGTGCACGTTTATGCGCTGAAGTTTACCGGCATGCTGCGCGTCTTAGCGGGCGGCTTTGCACGGCTTGCACGGGGCGATAAACCGCAGACGCAGGGCTTTTATAAAAATTTTTTCGCAGGCGTGCTCGGCGCATCGGCGCTTCAGCTAAGCTCGTTTATAGATACCTTTTTTGCGAGCTTCCTTGCTAGCGGCAGTATCAGCTATCTTTACTACGCCAACCGCATATTTCAGCTGCCGCTGGCGCTTTTTGCGATCGCGCTTAGCACGGCAATCTTTCCGCGAATGAGCAAATTCGTAAAAGCTCACGACGACGCGCAGGCTCTGGCGCTTGTCGAGCGCGGATTTTACTTCCTTTTGGCGCTGCTCGGGCTCTCTGCGATAGGCGGCGTGATGCTGCGAAACGAGATCACGCAGCTGCTATTTGAGCGCGGAGAATTTACCCGTCAAAATTCCATCGAATGCGCCGCGGTTCTCGGCGCGTATATGGTAGGGCTCGTGCCGTTTGGGCTGTCTAGGATTTTTTCGCACTGGTTGTATGCAAATATGAAGCAGAAGCTAAGCGCGAAAATTTCGATCTGGTGCGTCTTTATAAACGTCGCTTTGTGCGCGCTGTTTTTTAAACCCTTCGGTGCGGTGGGACTTGCGTTTGCAAGCACGATAACGGGGGCGTTTCTGCTCGGCTTCAACCTCTATTTTTTTGGATTTAATAACTTTTTAGCTATAATCCGCGCAAAAAAAATTATTGCGATCGCGGCGCTTTGTGCGGGCGAAGCGGCGATTTTATACATTTTAAAAGGCTTGTATTATGGTAATTTATGATAGTTTAAGCAAAAAGAAGCTCCCGTTTAAGCCCATTAGCGAGGGGCTGGCGCGCATTTACGCCTGCGGTCCGACCGTCTATGACGACGCGCATCTTGGGCATGCAAAAAGCGCCGTAAGCTTTGATCTGCTGCGCCGCGTACTGCAAGCGGAGGGCTATGAGGTTAAATTTGCGCGAAATTTCACCGACATCGACGATAAAATTTTAAAAAAGATGGCGCAGAGCGGCAAAAGCCTCGAGGAGATCACGGAATTTTATACCCGCAGATATTTGCAGGATATGAGCGCGCTAAACGTCGCGGACGCGAGCATTTCGCCCAAGGCGACCGAAAATATCGCCGCGATCTGCGAGCTCATATCCTCGCTTCTTCAAAAAGGCTTTGCCTACGAGATCGCCGGTGACGGTATCTACTTCGACACGCGCAAGGACGGGGATTATCTAAGCCTTAGCGGTAAAAAAGAGGGTGCCGGCAAAAACATCGCCCGCGTCGCCTCAAACGATGCCAAGCACGACGAGAAGGACTTCGTGCTGTGGAAATTTGACGAGAATTGGTTTGATAGCCCGTTTGGCAAAGGGCGCCCGGGCTGGCACAGCGAGTGCGTCGCGATGATTTTGGCGCACCTTGATAGCGGCGATCCGCAATTTTGCATCGACATTCACGCAGGCGGCGCCGATCTGCTCTTCCCGCATCACGAAAACGAAGCCGCGCAGTGCCGCTGCGCCCGCCATAGAGCGCTAAGCAAATACTGGCTTCACAACGGCTTCGTGCAGGTGAATAACGAAAAGATGAGCAAGAGCCTCGGCAACTCCTTTTTTGTAGGAGACGCCCTAAAAATCGCACCAGGCGAGGCACTGAGATTTTATCTTTTAAGCTCGCATTACAGGGCAAATTTTAATTACTCGATAGCCGATCTGCTTGCGAGCAAAAAGAGGCTAGATAAAATTTACCGCCTTAAAAAGCGCGTCCGTGACGTTTTAGTTCCCGCTGCAGGGCAAAATTTCGCGTCCGAGCTGCCTGCTGCGGAGGTTAAATTTAGATCGGAGATGATGGAATTTTTAAGCGATGATCTCAACACCTCAGGCGCGCTTGCGGTGCTTGATAGCTTCGTAGCAAGCGCGAACGAAGCGCTCGATCGCGCACCAAAAGACAAGGCGCTAAAAGCCCGTATCGCTGCAAATTTGGAGTTTGCAAAGCAGACGCTCGGAATTTTATATGAGGATGAGACCGAATACTTTCGCTTCGGCGTGAGCGAGCAGCAAAGAGCGCAGATCGAGGAGCTGATAAAACAGCGCGCGCAGGCGAAAGCGGAAAAGGACTTTGCGCGCGCGGATGCCATCAGAGCGCGCCTTACGGATATGAAGATCGAAGTGATGGATACGCCTGGCGGCACCGTTTGGGAGGTCGCAGCGGAATAAAACGTAAAATTTATCGTAAAATTTTACGCTAAATTTTGTGATTTTTACGATACAAAGCGTAAATCCGAACGCCAATCCGCGCGAAAATTTCAGTGCGATTTTTATCTGAAGCATTGTGATACGGCGGCGTATTTTATTTAGTAATACGGTGCCGGAGCGATGCGTGACGTGACGCAGCGACAGAGGCGCAAGGCGGATAGCGATTTCATTCGTCGGCGCGGCTGATGCGGCAGCGCGATATAGCGCGGTACAGCGGCAACGCTACGGTCCGTCTGTGCGTAAATTTCAGTGCGATTTTTATCGGCAATTAGCGATGCAGAGTTGCGATGCAACATAGTGAAAGTAACACTGCGGCGCACCTGTGCGTAAATTTTAATGCGACTAGGTACAGTGGAATGCGCTGCCGCAACGTGCAAATTTTGGCGCGATTTTTATTCGGCGATATTGTACGCGGGTGCGCGCAGCGACGAAAGTCACGATTTCATTCGGTAACGCTGTTGATATAGTGGCTAATGCGCAAGGCAGGCCGCGATTTTATAGGTAGTGCGGTGGTGCGAAAGAGCAATGCAGCGCGGCGATGCGAAGCCGCGATACAACGCGGTGTAATTACGATACGGCGCTTTGTAGCGTTTTTATGGCGCCTCAAAGCATTTAACGCTTATAGCGTGCGAAAGTGTTTAGAAATCGCGATGAATAAAAACTCGCTCGCTTTTAAGGCGCTTTGCGCTTTAAAAATGGTAATGTAAAAACCGCTCTGCGATGCGCAAAAGCCATTTTAAAGCGCTTTACGCTTTAAAAGCGGCAAACAAAAAAGCTAAATCTCGGCGTCGTCCGCACGGTCGCCGCATGCGAGCGAGTTGATTTAGTGAGCTTGCGAAGCGCAAATTAGCCCCGCGCCGTCGCGCAAATTTTGTGCTGCCTCGCGGCCTAAATTCTAAAATTTAAAGAATTTTGGGATTGTAAATTCTAAAATTTCATAAATTTTGGGGTTTGGAAATTCTAAA
>NZ_CALEDC010000202.1 GCF_937949835.1 uncultured Campylobacter sp. | reverse complement strand
TTATTATCTAAAAAAGGCACTTCATTATCACTCAGGGCTTTTAAAATAAGGGCTAGTGTAGTTATGCGTGCTGCCCATCGACTATATTGTTAATTGATTCTTTGTTTTCATGTACTTCCTTATGCAAAATTATGTGCCCTAGTAAAATTTCATTAGAGCTTCCATTCTTAAACGATCTTTTAATGCTTGAAAGCAGTCCTAAAGCCAAATCCTCACTCCATACATATGGGCGTTGGTAGTACGGGATTTGATAATTTGCGCTACTTAGGTATGTCATCTGCACTTAAAATGTAATTATTCTGCTCATTGTCGTCATTTGTCATAGTATTTCTCCTTAAATCTTTTAAAATTTTACTATAAAAAGCCTAAAATTTTTATCCTTTAAATAAAAATGACACCGTTTTAACTCCGCTAGTTGTGTTGCTAAAACCCTATCCTTTTTACTTTCTTTTCATTTTTTAAAGTCACTTCCCGTTCTAATCTCTCATAAAAATCATCGCTGTTTTTAACCCTTTTAAATTTAGCCTGTCTTCGCACGCTCGCAAAATCTCCTGGCGCCAAAAAGCTTAAATCCGAAATTCTTGCAGCTACGTTTTCATCAAATTTTATCCTTAATGATGCGCACTCTTTTTTGAACAAATTTAATACTTGATTTGGCAATAAATATCTGAACTCAAGCTTTAAAGCAAATCTTCTAAGACTTGCTTTATCGAGATTATCGATTAAATTTGTCGTAGCGATAAAGATGCCGCTAAAGCTCTCTATCTGCACTAGCATTTCATTTACTTGAGTTACCTCCCAGCTTCTAGCAGCTAGGCTTCTATCTTGTAAAAAGCTATCGACTTCATCAAATACGAGCACTGCTTTTTTGCTACCAGCCTCTTTAAAAGCCTCGGCTATATTTTTCTCGGTTGCGCCAACCCACATAGATAAAAGCTCGCTTCCTTTTTTGATGATAATAGGCTTTCTTAGGCTTTTAGCGATAAATTTAGCGTATGCGCTCTTTCCGGTCCCTGGTACTCCGTAAAGGCAAATCCTAGCGCTTTTGCTCTCTTTTATGCCCTGCATTAGCTCGTTTAGGTCGCAGCTTGAGTTTACGAAATTTGGATCATAGCTGCTAGGCAGATCATCTTTTAATCTCTCTTTTTTATTATCCTTTTCTAGCGCGCCGTAGCCTTGTGCTTTTAAAGTGTTGCTTATCACGCGCTCA
>NZ_CALEDC010000201.1 GCF_937949835.1 uncultured Campylobacter sp. | reverse complement strand
CCGCGCGCCACTGATACCGATAGTGCGACTATCCCCGTCTACCGCTACTACCGCTATCGTCGCTACTACTACATTATCTTTGCCGACATTGTCACCGTCGCTGCTACCATTCATTATATTTACAGCAGATCACTATTGCTGCTTGCCGTTACGCTACCATCGCTTATCATCTTTACGGCTATTGTTTGCAATCGCCGCGGCGCCGTTCATTATATTCTTGCTACCGCCCGCTGTATTACGGCTGGCGTTAATACCGCCATCCACGCCGCTGTCGCCTACCATCATTGCAGCCGCTACCGCTGCTCATTACCACTGCTGCCGTGTCGTGAATACAATCGCTGCTATCGCCACCGCCGCTATTATTCGAATATAATCGCCACCGATGTTATAGCAAACGCACTAGCCGCCGTCATTAGCACCGCGGTAACCGCTACCGTTGCCGTTAAATTTTAAATTTTAGCTTGAGTTCGGCTCCGCCGCTAAATTTTAATTTCAAACCGTAGCTAGCTCTAAATTTTAATTCAAACATAGGCTTTGTCCTGGCGCTAAATTTTGATTAAAGCCCGAGCTTGCTTTGCTGCTAAATTTTAAATTTACGTTAGAATTTTACCGCGCTATACGATTTAAAATTTACGTTAGAATTTTGCTGCGCCGCGCAGTTAAAATTTACACGCGGCAACGCCACATTATTCGCCGACCGCCGTAAACGGCTTGCCGATAAATTTTCGCGCCTTGATCTCATCTATTACGGCGAGCGCGAGGTCTGCGTAGCCGATGTAGCTTTTGCCCTTGCCGTTTAGGATCAGCTCGTCGCCTCCGAGGACGTATGAGCCCGTGCGAGCGGCGTTTGCGTCGTATTCCGCGGCAGGGATCACGTAGGTCCAGATCAAATTTTTGCTCGCTTTTAGCACCTCGTAGCTCGCCGCAGTCGCCTCGGCTACGCCCATATACTCAGCCGGGAAGCTCGGAGTATCCATCAGGCGCGTCTTGCGCGAAGCGTCTGTGTATAACACGCCCGCACCGCCGATGACGAAAAGTCTCGTTTGCGTGCCGCTTAGCAGCTCCGCGATGTGCTGCGTCATTTTCGCGTGAAGCGGGAAGGTCTGCGGCGTCCATGCAGCGACCGCACTGATGACGATGTCAAAGCCCGCCAAATCGGCCTTGCTAAGCTCAAAAACGTCCTTATGCACGAGCTTGATGGCACCATTTTCATACTCTTTGTTTCGCGCGAAGCCCGTTACGTCGTAGCCCTGCCTTAGCGCCTCCACAACTAGCGCGCTACCTGATTTTCCGTTTGCTCCGATGATTGCTACTTTTTTCATTTTCTATCCTTTAAATTTAGATTTTGTTTGCTGACGCAGCCGCCTATCACTGCTGCAAGCCAATTCACTTGCCATCGCGGCTGATATACTCTCATACGATCGCCTATCGTCGCCGTCGCAGCCGATGCACCCGCCACGCAGGGGCGTCTTGCCGCGCTACGCAGTTTAAAATTTACTCCCGCGCTTTGCCGCGCGCTTGTCTTGCGAAATTTTACAGCCAGCTTGGCTTTACATCGTCGTTTATCACGCCGTCGCCGTTAGTGTACTGCTCCAGGCTTCCGCGTTTAGTCTGGATACAGATAAATTTCATCCCTTGCGCGCCCGCTTTGAAACATCTTTTGCCTGCCGGATCGATACGGATCGCATCGCCCTCCTTGACCGCCTTCTCCTCGCCGTCGATAAAGAGCGCGCCGCCGCCTTTTAGCACCAAGTAAAGCTCCTCGTTTTGCTTGTGCGAATGCACGAAAGGCACGCTCACGTTTGCCGGAAGCTCGTTGATAGATAGCTCACAGCCGCTTAAATTTAAAGCGTCTTTCAGCTCGACTCTCGGCTCATTTTTCGTTGAAACGATCTTGTAGTTTGACATCTTTTTCTCCTTAGAATTTTTTTGTTGTAATGCTATAACTTACAACCGATGAGCGAAGTATAATAAAATTTAGTTGTAATGTCAAGAGTTACAGCAAAAATTTTCAAAAAATTTGACTCGAATTTTAAAATCAGCTAAAATCCGCGCGATTTTAACCGAAGGATTTTTATGCAAAATAGCGCATTTAAGACGTTTGCGATCGCCCTTGACGACGCGCCGAGGCTGATAGAGGATTTAGCAAGCTAAAAGACATCGGCAAGCGCGTAGATGCCGGACTAGAAGGCGATATAGATAAAATTTAAGCGCTTTTTTGGGGTATAATGTATCTAAAATTTGCCGAAAAACGAGGTCAAAATGCACGAAAATCACGCTCATCATGAGCACTCGCACGCGTCAAATAAAACCGTTTTGAGAAATTCCTTCCTTATTATATCCGCTTTTATGCTGATCGAGGTCGCGGGCGGCTTCGCGACGAACTCGCTCGCCCTGCTCTCCGACGCCGGGCACATGCTATCAGACGCCGCGGCGCTCGGGCTTTCGCTGTTTGCGTTTAAATTCGGCGAACGCAAGGGCAACCTGCAAAAGACCTTCGGCTACAGGCGAATCGAAATTTTAACCGCGACGATAAACGCCGTCACGCTCATCGTCATCGCCGTTTTTATCGTCATCGAGGCGGCGCGGCGCTTCCAAAACCCGCCCGAAGTAGCCACCGCGGGCATGCTCGCCATCAGCACGCTGGGTCTTGCCGTAAACATCGTCGTGGCGCTATACATGCTGCGCGACGGCGACGTGAGAGAAAACGTCAATATGCGCGGCGCATACCTTCACGTGCTAGGCGACGCTCTAGGCTCGGTGGGCGCGATAACGGCCGCGCTAGCGATGATGTGGTTTGGCTGGGGCTGGGCGGACGCGGCGGCTAGCGTGCTCGTGGCTGCGCTCATCGTCAAAAGCGGCTGGGGCGTGCTAAAAGACAGCCTAAACATCCTGATGGAGGGCTCGCCAAAGGGCGTGTGCCTAGACGGGCTCGTCGCGCAGATCAGGGGCGTGGACGGCGTGCTTTCGGTGCACGACCTGCACGTCTGGAGTATCACGAGCGGCGCAAACGCGCTCACGGCTCACGTGGTGGTCAGCGGCGAGCTAAGCGTGCGCGAGGCGGAGCGGATCATGGCCGAAATATCGCACGAAATGGAGCATCTGGGCATCACGCACACGACGCTACAGCTTGAAAGCAGCGAAAACGAGTGCGGCGGCGAGCTCATCTGCGAAGTAAGATCAAATGGCGGTGACGGGCATTTGGGGCATCATCACTAAATTTTTGGATTTGGAATTCCGCTCAATTTAGAATTTAGAATTCCGCTCGGTTTGAAATTTAAAATTTGGCTTGAGTTTTAAATTTTAAATTTGCCCGCGCCGCGAGATTTCGGAATTTTAAAATTTTGAGGTTTCAAATTTTAAAATTTTGCGCTCGTTATGAAATTTTAAATCCCTACGCGTGGTGGAATTTTAAAATTTCGCCCCGCGGACGCCATTTCAAAATCAGGCGCTGTACGCGCAAAATCGCAAATTTTACGCAGCGGATCGCTGTACCATTCAAAAAGGCGCTTATACGCGTTTGCGGAATTTTAAATTTGACGGAAACGGCAGGCTGGCAAATGCAGCGAAATTTATCGGACGCACGGAGTGGTTTTAAATTTAGCCAAACGCCTTCTATTTTAATAGCACGGAGATGACACAGCGCACGCTGAATTTTTAAATTTAGCCAGCATACCGCGCTTCTAAATTTTAAAATTCCGTGCCGCGAATTGAGCTGTAAATTGAGCCGTAAATTTAAACTACTCTCAAAATTTGCCTAAATTTCACTCATTATTTTCCTGCCAATTTGAGCCTGTTAAAAGCAAATTTGACGTATAATCTCGCGAAATTTCAGGGAGCCAAGGTGCGCAAAAACATAAAATACCTAATTTACAAGTTCTTTTTGGGTAACGTATTTTTAGCCATTTTTGTGATTTCATTTTACGTTGTTTCGTGGCATATTGAAAATATTTCAAATATCGATGTTATGAGCCTTTTGAAGGGATATTTTTTATTTCCGGGCGATATTCGTCTGCCTTTTACGACGGCGATTCTTGAGCTATTCGCCTTTTATATCAGTAGCAGTTTGAGCGATTTTTATGTCAAAGGCATCGATCGCAAGCTTAATATTATATTTTTCATCGCATTTGCGACGGTAGGAATTTTAGCCCTTACCGCCGTTACTTATATCATAGTATTCGGTTTTATGCTATTCGGTTTGGATTTGGATAAAAGATTAGTAGCGATATTATCCGCCGCGATATTATTCATAGGCACCTATTCTACGGCATTTTCATTTCGCAAAAGCGATTACGAGCTCGGCAAATTTTTACAAATCGTTAGTCTAAAAAGGCGCTGGAATGCCAACGAAACACTATCGTCCATTTTATTGCTTATAGGTGTAATAATATGGCTAAACTTTATCGTTTTTGAATCTAAATAAAGCTAAGCGCCCCGTTTAAATTTCGTCCGTATGCGCTAAATTTAATAGGCGTAAATCGCTCGCACGGCACGACGAAATTTTAAGAACGAAATATTTTTTATCAAAATTTAAACCTACGCATTATAATTGCAGGAATTAAAAAAGACGGCAATCGGTTATGAAAAGGCATATATTAATCGCGATTTTAGGCTTACTTTGCGCCTTTATAGATATTAATTACATAGGTTTTCTTATCGCATTAAATTTGATAGTAGTCTTGGTTTGCGCCGCTTTTCCTTTTATGAAAAAGAATTATATATTTTTTCTACTGCTTGTCTTAAATTTAGCTTTGTATTTGAATAATATCTACACCCCTTTTTAAAAGCCCGAGCTTTGGACTTATAGCATACCTGCGCTGGCAAATGCGACATATGTATTAGTAGCGCTAGTTTATGCTTCGGGATTTGTCGCTTTTGTCCCGCTTGCGGCATATATCTGTTTTTTATACTCGCTCTGCATCGTTGCTTGCGGCATACGTGAAAAATTTCAAAGCTTACGCTAAATTTTCGATCAAAATTTTAAGCCGCTATTGCGTATAATTTCGCAGAATTTTAAGGATTGCGTATGAAAATATATTTCTACAAATTGCTTTTGGGCATCGTACTGACAGGCGTATTCTCGTTCTCGCTCGGCTTTACTTTATCGCACGTAGGTATCATATCTAATGCAGTTTTTGGCGTACCGCTATTGCCCTACGCTCCCTTTAAAGTCGAGCTCGTAAAAGCTATCTTAACGATAATCTCCGCATTTTATATCGCAAATAAAATTATTAATTTTCGCATTTTAGGCATCGATTGCAAGCTAAATTTTATATTTTTTATCGCCTTTTCGACGATAGGCGTGATTATCGTTAGTCTGCTATCTTTATTTATGATCGTCGGCATAATGATATTAAATAAATCAGAAATTGCATTTGCGGCGATGTGCCTATCCCTCGGGCCGATTTGGACCGCTTGGTTATTTCATATCAGCGGCTATAAACTCGGGGTTTTCTTACAAAATTGCAGCCTAACGACAAAATCTACGGCAAGAAAATATAATATAGACAAGGCGCTATTGGTCGTCATAATAATAGTAGCGCTGCTGATCCTTATACCGATAATAACGAAGCTTTTGCAATTTTCATTTTAAAATTTTAAACCAGCCGTAGAATTCGTTCGCTTCTAGGTGCGGATCGCCTGCGCTGGAGATGAAAAGCGGCCGTAGCGCGGCATTTGCTCTAAAATTTCCCGCGTCTCTCATCTGCGCGCTGTAAAAAATAAGCGCGTGACTCGCAAACTGCGCAAACTCGTCAAACGAACTCGCCCCCGCCTCTATCATCGTGATTTTTGCGTCCGCAGGTAGCGACTGCGAAACCTCTACCTTGCGTCCTTCGACGCCGAAAAGCGGAATGCTCGCATCAAAATCCGAAAGTGCGCGGCGCGAGTGGATCCACACATCGGGGGCGCGCAGCTTTAGATTTTGCGGCGCAACGCGCGCGTCTGGCGTCAACATATCAGCACTGCCCACCAAAGCGCTAATTTCATCAAATTTAGCCGCACGCACGTCCAGCGTCGGTCTGTCGGTGCGCACGGTCTGCCCGCCCACGCCTACGTAATCGCACACGCTGCGCAGCTCGTGCACGAACGCGCGCTGCTTCTCGCTGCCGATCCGCCCATGCACCGCGCCGTTTAGCGTGGCGTTGATTTTGATGAAGCAAAAGCCGCTCGCGCGCGCCAAATAAAACGGCTCCACAAGCTCCGTCGCCCCCGCGGAGCAAACGTCAAATTTCACCTCTATGCCCCCACGGCGTAAAATTTCCGCGCCGCCCGCAGCCTGCGCGTTCGTATCGCGCGCGCCGATTACCACGCGCGATAGCCTGAGCTGCGCCAAAAGCTCGGCGCAA
>NZ_CALEDC010000200.1 GCF_937949835.1 uncultured Campylobacter sp. | reverse complement strand
CTCACGCACGAGCCCCGCTACCAAGGCTAAGGCGGCGATGAATGGGCTCGGCATGCGATACGTGCATCGCGATGTGTTTTTAGATAATCAAAACAGCGTCGCCGCGGTGCGCAAAAAGCTGCGCGAAGCCGTCGCGCTTGCTAAAAAGCAGGGTTACGCCATCGCTATCGGCCATCCCAAAAGCTCCACTCTGCGCGCGCTTGCAAACAGCGCCGACATCCTAGGCGAGGTCGATTTGGTCTATTTGGACGAAATTTATGAGTACTACGAGTGAGCTCGGTTTTAAAATTCCAAGCCTAGCAAGGCTCGGTGCGAGCGAGCCCGCGCAGCTGTATTTTAGGGGCGAGCCGGCGATGTTACAAAAGCGCCGCATCTCGATTGTGGGCTCGCGCAAGATGAGCGTTTATACTAAAAATTTGATCCTGCGCCTCGCGCGCGCTTTGAGCGATGCGGACTTTTGCGTCGTAAGCGGCGCGGCGATCGGCTGCGACATAGCCGCGCACGAAGGGGCGTTTCCAAACACGATCGCGGTTTTTGGCAACGGCCTTGATCAAATTTATCCCGCGCAAAACGCCGCCATGATCGGCAAAATTTACGAACGCAGTCTCGCGCTTAGCGAGTATGAGGACGGCGTGAGCGCGCGCGGATTTCAGTTTTTGCAGCGCAACCGCATCGTCGTAGCGCTGTCCGAGGCGCTCGTAGTCGCTCAAGCAGAGCCCCGCAGCGGTTCGTTGCAAAGCGCGCGCCTGGCTCGTGAGATGGGCGTGCCAGTGTATGTGCTGCCGCACCGAATGGACGAGAGCGCAGGCACGAACGATCTGCTCGCAAAATCTCAGGCGCGACTGATCGCGGATTTTGGCGAGTTTGTCGCCTCTTTGGCTCCGCAGACGCCGCAAAACACTGAGCGCGCGCAGGATGAGGTGATGGAATTTTTAGCGCTAAATTCCGATCTGCAAGCGGCGATCGAGCGCTTCGGCGATAAAATTTACGAATACGAGCTTGAAGGCAGGATCGAAATTTTAGGCGCAAAGATAGTGGCAAAATAGCTGATGAGCGGCGTTTGCTCGCTATGACTTGCGCACCGCTTGCCGGTACGGCTTGTTTGCACGGCGCGTAGTCTGCGCGGCCTGAGTTTAAATTTAGAAAAAGGCGGCTCGGTAAAATTTTACTTTCCGCGAGTCGCACTAGAGCTTAAAACAAACCCGCGCGGCTTGTTTTTGTGCAGCGCCGCTTGCCTCCGCTTGCGGTAATGATCGGTTTGTGAATGCTTCTCGCGATCTATAAAGACTTTGCAGTGCGGAATTTAAGCGTTAAAATGCATGAAATTTTCTTAAATAGCGTTTAAATGTTTGTTTGCCTATCGTGCTAAATTTTTGCGGGTAAATTTGGCTGCGGATTTCAGCGCGAGTGTGGTAGGCTAAATTTGCCGCAAGGAAAAATTTTGATCGCAGCAGCAAAATTTTACGAGTTATAAAGCGTAGGGACTTGTATCTGCTCCGTCGCGTGAGTGCGGGTTTGCTTTAAAATTTTGGTTTTACGTGGGGTGGGTTGGTTGCACGTCCGGCACCTGCACGGCAGGATTTATGCCCGCCGTGAGTTTGGGTGTCGCTTACGTGCAGCTCACGCGGACTCAGTGCGGATGTACCTGCCAGGTGCGGCGATCGAAATTTTAAAATTTGAAGCTTGCAGCACGCTAAATTTAATAGGCTCGCAAGCGGCGCAAGCGAGTGAAATTTGTGTCAATTTCGTATAAAATTTCATAAATTTCATAGCTAAATTCTGCGATAAAATTTAGCTATGAAATTCCGATCGCGGAATTTCGGCGATAGAATTTTAATAGCGGAATTCCGCAAAATTTGATGTTAGCAAAGGATAAATTTTGATAGTTGCGATCGATCTTGGGCTTAAACGTATCGGCGTGGCGGCGGCACCGGATGATAAGACGCCGCTTCCGTGCGAGCCGATCCTGCGCAAAAACCGCACCCAAGCCGCGCGCGAGCTAAGCGAACTGCTGCGCGAAAAGGGCGCCAGCGTGCTCGTGCTGGGCGTGCCGCGCGGCGGGGCGAGCGAGGAGGAGATGAGCAGGCGCATACGCCACTTCGCCTCGCTGCTAGATTTTGACGGCGAGATAAAATTTCAAGATGAGAGCTTTTCGAGCGCCGAAGCGGCGGAGTTTGCGAGCAAAGGCGCTAAAGGCGGCGGCAAGGATCCGCGCTTTGATAGCATCGCCGCGACGATAATTTTGCAGAGGTTTTTATCGAGCAAGGGCTAGGCGCATGCGTAGCAACGTAATTTGCACGCGGCGACGCAAGAGGAAAATCGTCGCTCGTCTATTTTGTCGCCGTTTGAAAGGCCGCAGAATTTTACTCGCTCGCCTAAAATAGACGGAATTTATGCGCGCCGAAAGTCGGTAAAATTTCATCGTCCGCTAAAGTTTGATATAATTTTGCTTTATCCGCAAAGAGTCTGCGGAATTTATTTTGGCGGCAGCTGTAAATGACGCTTTAGGCGGTTAAACCGAGCGAGATTGACGGCGGTTTGAACTTTAAGTAGTGAGGTTTATGCATTTTGGCGATTTGTGCTCGCGCGCACGGCTGCTATTTAAGTTTTTTCAAGGTCTATTTAGATGCAAAGAACACTAAGCAAAATTGCAAAAACGCGGATGCATCATAGAATAGGACGCAAATTTTGCGATAAATTTCATTTAGGGAGCGGTTATGTTTAAGATCACGATGTTGGTAAAAAAAGCGCCGGGTATCACGCAGCAGGAGTTTGTGGTACACTGGGCGGCGCATTCACAAAAGGTTTTGGCTAATCAAAAGGCACTAAATATCGTCCGCTATGCAAAAACTATGCCCGTCTTTCCAGAGGGACAGAGCACCAGGCGCGAGACGGCGGCGTTTGACTACGATGCGATGGGCGAGTTGTGGTATGAGAGCGTGCAGGCGTTTGCGGATGCGCGAAACAGCGAGGCGGCGCGAGCGGTGTTAGCGGAGCTGATGGTGGATGAGGCGAGGTTTTGCGATATGAAAAACTCCGTGATGTGGTTCGGCGATGAAGAGGCTGTGATAGAATTCGGTGCCAAGGAAGCGTAAATGTAAAGCTGAAATGATAAAATTTTATGGATCGCACAGGCGGTAAGAGGCGGAAATTTATCGTTCGCAGCCGATACGCTTTGGATACGGCGCGCGGAATCGCGGCAAATATAGTGCTCATGGATGATGTGTGGGTGCGGCTTACATGATGAAATTTACATGCGCGATACAGATACTGCGCGGCCTAAATTATTTTAAGGCTCATATATCTAAGTGGTGCGATCTAAGAATCCTGGGTATTGAGCCAAAACGCCTAAAGACGCATTACGCTTGCGATTTTGGCATAGAAAAGCCTATTTCTAAGATAAAACTTAAAGGGTGGTGGCATAAAATTTTTTAAAATTTTTAAGCAGCAATGCGAAATTTTCAAAAGTTTTCTAGGGCGTGGCAAGATGCTTGTCGCGGGCTTGGTATGCAACAAAAATATTTTACGCGTGAAATCCGCTTTAATAAATCGTCATCGTAGGGCTGTAGGCGTTTTAGACCTAAAGGATTAAA
>NZ_CALEDC010000199.1 GCF_937949835.1 uncultured Campylobacter sp. | reverse complement strand
ATTTGAGCAAACACGCGGTTGCGTATCGCGAGATGTCGCTTATCTTGCGCCGCCCGCCGGGACGCGAGGCGTATCCTGGCGATGTATTTTACCTGCACTCCCGCCTGCTTGAGCGCGCTAGCAAACTAAGCGATGCACTCGGTGCAGGCAGCCTAACGGCGCTTCCTATTATCGAGACGCAAGCAGGCGACGTTTCGGCGTATATCCCTACAAACGTTATCTCTATCACTGACGGTCAAATTTTCCTGGAATCGGGTCTATTCAACTCTGGAATTCGTCCTGCGATCAACGTAGGTCTTTCGGTTAGCCGCGTCGGCGGTTCCGCGCAGATTAAAGCGATCAAAAAGGTCTCGGGAACCTTGCGCCTAGATCTCGCTCAATACCGTGAGCTTCAGGCATTTGCGCAGTTTGCGAGCGATTTGGACGAGAGCAGCCGTAAGCAGCTGGATCGCGGACAAAGAATGGTCGAAATTTTAAAGCAACCTCCTTATTCGCCGCTTCCGGTCGAAAATCAAGTGGTCATCATCTTTGCGGGAAGCCGCGGATTTTTGGACGATGTGCCTACGAGCTCTATTGGCAAATTTGAAGCTGAGCTATATCCATATATCGAGGCGAAATATCCTGAAATTTTTGAAGAGATCAGAAGCAAAAAGACCATCGAGAAGGATTTGGAAGAAAATTTAATCAAGGCTCTAAATGACTTTAAAGCGACATTTGCCGCTTAAGAAGGCTAAATTATGGCAAATTTAAAGGATATAAAGCTTCAAATCAAAAGCGTCAGAAATACAGAGAAGACTACCAAAGCTATGAAGCTGGTCTCCAACGTCAAGCTTAAAAACACTAAAGAAGCGGCGATGCGCTCGCGTGCTTATGCGGTGAAGATTAACGAGGTCTTGGGTGAAATTTCTGCGCGCGTTAAAAATTACGTAGGCAATAATTCAGGCAACGACGAAAAACTTAGAATTTTTGATACCACGCGGGAAGTAAAGGTGGTTGATTTGCTGTTTATTACCGCAGATAAAGGGCTTTGCGGCGGTTTTAATATCAACACCATCAAAAAGATCAAAGCTTTGATTGAGGAGCTTAAAGCTAAAAAGATCAAGGTTCGCCTTCGCGCCGTCGGCAAAAAGGGGATAGAGTATTTTGATTTTCAAGGCATTGAGCTTTTGGAGCGATATATCGGCGTGAGCTCATCTCCATCGTCTGAGAAAGCTAACGAAATCGTCCAAGCCGCAGTTAAGGATTTTAACGAAGGTAAAACCGATGAAGTCATACTTATCCATAACGGCTATTTGAATATGATTACCCAAGAGATGCGGGTAAATACTCTGGTGCCGATCGGTGAACCTGCGATTAATGAGGACGCTTTAAAAACATCTACATTGGAAGTAGAGGTTGAAAGCCCTGAGGATGAAGAAACATTGATGTTAAATTTAATCCAGAGCTATCTTAGCTACAGCATGTATTACGCGCTGATCGACTCTTTGGCCGCGGAGCACTGCTCGAGAATGAACGCTATGGAGAATGCGACAAATAACGCCAAAGAACGCGTATCGCAGTTAAATTTAGCATATAACAAAGCCAGACAAGGCTCTATCACGACTGAGCTTATCGAGATCATAAGCGGCGTCGAATCAATGAAATGAAAGGAAAACGGATGAAAGGAATAATTTCTCAGGTAATGGGTCCCGTGGTCGATGTCGATTTCAAGGACTATTTACCGAAGATTAACGAAGCTATCGAGGTTAAATTTGACGTCGAAGGCGCTCATCGTAGGCTGATCCTAGAGGTAGCCGCGCACCTTGGAGACAATCGCGTCCGCACGATCGCTATGGATATGAGCGATGGACTTAGGCGAGGGCTTGAGGCTACGGCTCTTGGCGCACCTATTACAGTGCCTGTGGGCGAGAAGGTTTTGGGTAGAATTTTTAATGTCACGGGCGATCTGATCGACGAAGGCGAGGATGAAAAATTTGAAACCCGCTGGTCGATCCACAGAGATCCGCCTAGCTTTGAAAATCAAAGCACAAAGAGTGAAATTTTTGAAACCGGCATTAAGGTAGTCGATCTGCTCGCCCCTTACGCAAAGGGCGGTAAGGTAGGACTATTCGGCGGTGCTGGCGTCGGTAAGACCGTCATCATCATGGAACTGATTCACAACGTCGCTTTCAAACACAGCGGTTACTCCGTATTTGCGGGCGTCGGCGAGCGAACGAGAGAGGGAAACGACCTTTATAATGAGATGAAAGAATCCGGAGTTTTGGATAAAGTCGCCTTAACCTACGGTCAGATGAACGAGCCGCCTGGGGCGAGAAATCGCATCGCGCTAACCGGTCTTACGATGGCTGAGTATTTCCGCGACGAGCTAGGGCTTGACGTTTTGATGTTTATTGACAATATCTTCCGCTTCTCGCAGTCGGGTTCGGAGATGTCCGCGCTTTTGGGACGAATTCCGTCCGCGGTCGGTTATCAGCCTACGCTTGCTAGCGAAATGGGTAAATTACAGGAGCGCATTACTTCTACTAAGAAGGGCTCCATTACCTCCGTTCAGGCAGTTTATGTACCTGCGGATGACCTTACCGACCCTGCGCCTGCGACCGTTTTTGCGCACCTTGATGCGACGACCGTTTTAAACAGAGCGATTGCTGAAAAAGGAATTTATCCTGCCGTCGATCCGCTTGATTCGACCTCAAGAATGCTCGATCCACAAATCATCGGCGAGGAGCATTATAAGGTCGCTCGCGGCGTTCAGGCAGTACTTCAAAAATACAAAGATTTGCAAGACATTATCGCGATTTTGGGTATGGACGAACTTAGCGAAGAGGACAAGCTCGTAGTCGAGCGTGCTAGAAAGATCGAGCGCTATCTATCTCAGCCGTTTTTCGTAGCCGAGGTATTTACTGGAAGTCCGGGCAAATATATCTCGCTAGAGGAAACTATCGCTGGCTTTAAGGGAATTTTAGAGGGCAAATACGACGATCTGCCGGAGAATGCCTTTTATATGGTGGGAAATATCGACGAGGTAGTAGCAAAAGCTGAAAAGATGAAAGCATAGGAATTTTAAGATGAAAGAATTTTTGCTTTTAGATATCGTTACGCCCGAAGGGATGGTCTTTTCGGGCGAAGTCAAATCCGTCCAACTCCCTGGCATTACTGGCGAAATGGGTATTTTGCCGGGGCATGCGAGCTTGCTAACGGGACTTAAAGACAAAAGCGAAGGCGGAGTCGTTGAGATCGTAGATAAAGACGGCAAAAAGCAGCTTGTTTTGGTAAACGACGGATTTTTGGAAGTTACAGAAGAAAAAACTACTATTCTAGCCACTCAAGCCGTAGCTATCGGAGGCGATAGCGAAAGCGCCGTAGCAAAGTCTTTGCAGCGCGCCAAAGATATGCTTGCGTCCATTAGCTCCGATGCGGCAAATTCCGCAGCGATTATGGCTAGAGTCGACGAATTCGCAAGGCAAAGTTAAATATGCTAGATCTAATTTTAAGTTATTTTACGAGAAGCACATTTATTACGATATTCGTGCTTTCTTGGTTATCCATCTATTTTATCGTCACTTTTACGATTTTGATCTCCAGATTTGTAGGGCTTAGTGCGTGGCAACACCGCGAAGCAAAGGCACTCGAATCCTTGCTGATGGGTGGTAGGATTTCGCTTTCGGGCTCTATTTTTCAAAAAGTAAATACCGATAAAATTTCAAAAGAGGCCTTGGAAATTTATAAAGGCAAAGCCGAACGCGACTCCACTAGCGGACTTACCTGGCTATCTATCGTTGCCTCTACTTCGCCATTTATCGGGCTATTTGGTACGGTTGTTAGTATACTTCACACATTTTCCAAGCTTGGCGGCGGAAATTCCGGCATCGATACTATCGCTCCTGCGATCAGCGAGGCGCTGGTTGCCACAGGATGTGGAATTTTTGTAGCGATCCCCGCATACACCTTTAGCTTACTTATAAAACGCAAAGCATACGAAGTTATGAGCATCATAAATCGTACAGCGGATATTTTGCTATTTAAAGCAAACACTGGAAAAGCTATTTAATGTATAATTTCGACGAAAATCCAGAGTTAAATATCACTCCGCTCGTCGATATTATGCTTGTTTTGCTAGCGATTTTAATGGTCGCGCAAACGGCGATTATCTACGATGAAAAGATCGAACTGCCTAGTGGCTCAAAAGCACAGGTTTCGGAAAATACCGCGGAATTCTTGCTTGTGCGTATCGGCGAAGATCGCAAGGTTTATATCGACAAAAGCTCGATGAGTCTGGCAGAATTCCCAGATAATCTCGTACTGCTTAAAGGCACCGGCAAGTATAGCTTGGAAAAACCTGTCTATATCCAAGCCGATAAAAGACTCGTTTATGACGATGTAATGTTTGTCTTAAAGAGCTTAAAGCAAGCGGGTTTTACTAAAGTCGCGCTTCAAACAAATGGCTAATTATTCAAATTTTACGGGGGTTAAATACGATAATTTTAAATCGTTTTTAATCGCCCTTTTTGCCTATCTGCTGGTGATTTTTGTTCTTTTATATCAAATTTCAAAGCCGCAGGAAAAATTTAAAAAATATACTGACAATCCCAACGATTATATGGATGTTACTTTTGATTTCGAAATAGATGATAAACTTCCGTCCGCGCCTGAAATCGCTAAAGAAACGAAGCAGGGCGAGTTTGAAAATAAGAATATTAAGGACGTGCCGGAGGATAAAATTAAGACTACGGCGCAAGTAGTTCCGCCACCTCCGGTGCAGGCAAAGCCGAAAGAGCCCGAAAAGCCAAAGGAAGAGCCGAAGCCGGAACCTAAAAAGGACGAGCCTAAAGCTGAGCCCAAAAAAGAGGAGCCCAAACCCGAGCCTAAGTTGGAAGATAAACCTTCCGAAAAAGTAGTAGAGAAAAAAGAGGAAACTAAGCCGGAGCCAAAAAAAGAGGAAAAACCGAGCTTGAGCGATCTTTTTGGTGGCATTGATATGAAAAAAGTTGAGCAAAGTGCCAAAGCTAGCGACGCCGTTCAGAGTAACAAAAAGTCCGATAAAGAAACCGCCACCTCTAGTGCTAAGGATAAAGCGGCATCTAAAAATGCTGTCGTCAAATCCGATAAGCTTGGCGGCAGGACGCAAAGGACGGGTGAGTATAACGCTTATTACGGCGCTATCGAGAAGAAGCTTCAAGTTCTATGGAGCAGATATGTGGCGACCGCGAAGGACGACGCAAGGATTAAGATAGTCTTTGGCGCAGATGGGCGAGTGGCGGATTATACTATTATAGAGCTGGGGCGAGAGACGGAATTTAATCAGAAGTTGCGAGATTTTTTGGATAATCTATCTACTCAGACTTTCCCGAAGTCTCCCGACGGAGCATCGCATGAGATTGATACTAGGATGTCCGACGTGATGAAGACAAATTAGAATTTTGTAAGGAAAAAAGTGAAGAGACTTTTTTGTATTTTTGCGTTTTGCTGTATGCTTTTTTCGGCGGATTCGGAACAGAATTTTACTTATGAAAGAAATTCCGTTTCGCAAAAATCTGGTAAAATTCAAATTTCAAAGGAGCTAGATGCTTATTTTTCGCAGATGGCGTCGAAATTGCAAACTCTATGGACGAAGTATCAAGCAGGCATTTCCGATGAGGCTAGAGTTCGCGTAGAATTTAGTACCGATGGACGAGTTTTAAATTATCAAATTTTAGAGCTTGGGCGTAGCACAGAATTTAACCAAAAGCTAAGAAAATTTTTAGATGAGCTTCCTAAGCGAAGCTTTTCAAAATCACCGGATAATAAATCTCACACATTTGAAATGGTATTATCCGACGTAGCAAACTAAATTTAAGGAGAAAAGATGAAGAAACTACTTTTGATTCTTGCATTTTGTAGTAGCATTTTCGCGGCAGATGCGACTATGTCTATCGTAAACGAAGGGGTAAATCTACCTAAAATCGTTGTTCAGGATGCATCGAACCTTGCAAATTCAGAATTTGGCAACAAATTCTTTAAACTTATGGTGGGCGATCTAAAGGTCGGCGCGACTTTTGAAGTCAGCGACGAGTATCTACAAAGCAGCTATGATGCGGGCGCTTCCGACAATCTAGGCTCTAGCGGTGCCGCTCTTATCGTGCGCTACGCGGTAAGTGATAAAAGCTCGCCGATGAGCCTAAAAGCCAAAGTGCTCGAAGCAAACAGCGGCAGGGTGATGTATGAGAAAAGCTTTACGCTTTCAAATGCCGAGAAATATCCGTTTTTAGCCCATATGGCGGTATCTGAGATCGTCAAGCAGCTAGGCTATTCGAATGTCGATTGGATGAAGGAGATGATTCTGCTATCGCGCTATACTTCGACGCGCGAGAGCGAGATCATGGTGGCGGATTATACGCTTACCTATCAACAGGTTGTGCTTCGCGGCGGATTAAATATCTTCCCTAAATGGGCAAGCGCAGCGCAGAACGAATTTTATTACACCTATTACGTCAATAAAAATACCCCTGCTATCTATAAATTTAATCTATCCAACGGTAGCAAGAGTAAAATTTTTACCGGTCATGGCATGACGATAGCTTCAGATGTAAGCGCCGACGGCAGAAAGCTTTTAATCACCAATGCGCCTAAAGATCAACCCGATATTTATTTGTATGATATAGCCTCAGGTAGCGCTAAGCAAATTACCGATTATGCAGGCATTGATGTAAATGGAAATTTTATCGACGGCGATTCGCGCGTGGCTTTTGTGAGCGATCGTTTAGGTTATCCGAACGTATTTGCCACTAGCATAAATGGCGGCAACGTTCAGCAGCTCGTCTATCACGGCAAAAACAATAACTCCATCAGCACAAATGGCAATTATGTTACTTACTCTAGTCGCGACGGCGGGGGCGGATTTAATATATATTTAATCTCAACTCAAACCGATATGATTCGCCAGTTAACGGCTAGCGGCAAAAATATGTTTCCTAGATTTTCTAGCGATGGCGGCAGCATTATGTTTATCAAGCAAGACGGCAGCGGAAGCTCGGTAGGTATTATCAGAGTTAACGAGAATAAAAGTTTTCAATTTCCGTTAAGAGTGGGTAAAATTCAATCGGTTGATTGGTAAAATATTAAAAAATCTCGTGATATAATGACTTCAATTTTTTTTGAAAGGATAGAAAATGAAACATTTAGTTTTATCTTCGATAGCAGTTGCTGCTCTATTATTGAGCGGTTGTTCTAAAAAGACCCCAGAGGCCGATACTACAAGCACAAGTAATGCAGATAGACTAGCTGCTTTGGCATCTCAGATCCAAAGTGAAGTTGGCACTGTTTATTTCGACTTTGATAAATTTAATATTAGAGCCGATCAGCAAGGCACAATCAATAATAACGCAGCTTTATTCAATCAAGCAGGCGCAGAGTCTCTAACTGTTAAAGTTGAGGGTAACTGCGATGAGTGGGGTTCTGATGAGTACAACTATGCTCTTGGTCTAAAGAGAGCTACTGCAGCTAAAGACGCATTGGTTGCTCAAGGCGTAAATGAGAGCAGAATTTCCGTAGTAAGCTACGGCGAGAGCAATATGGCTTGCACAGAGCATTCTAAAGAGTGCGACGCTCAAAACAGACGCGACGAATTCAAAGTTGGATTCTAATTTGAAATTTAAAAATTTCATGGTGGCGGCTCTTTTGGGAGTCGCCACTTTTTTAAATGCAGAAACTTCTGCATTTGATGCTGGCAATATTGATTCAGGTAGCTCTTATGGACTAACCGAAAACGAACAAGTATTGCGCGACAATCGTAAGCGTATAAGCGAGATGCAAACTAGTGTAGATAATACACGCGAGAGCGTTGAAGGTTTGCGAAGTGTCCTTGAAGGAACAAATTCTAAAATTTCGAATCTGGAAAACAGAGTAGCGGATCTAGAAATTCGCGCTACGGGCAAGAGCCAAGGTAACAGCGAGCTAGATCAGATGAAACGAGATATCGCTACTATAAAAGCCCAAATTGCTGAAATTAATAAAAAATTAGGCAATGGCAGCGGCGTAAAAAAAAACGCTGAATTAGACGCAGGCACTGCTTCAGTCTCTGCTAGTACAAAATCAGACTCCGATTTTAAATCAAAAGATCAGGCTTCGGTATTAAAAGAGGCTGACGCTTTATATGCCAAAAAAGACTATTCCGGCGCAAAAGAGCGCTACAATTATTTAGTATCTAAAAATTACAAGCCCGCTAAGGCAAATTACATGCTGGGCGAAATTTCATATTTCTCTGGCTCATACGCGGAAGCGATAAACTATTACAAAAAGAGTATCTCGCATAACGAGAGCCAAGACTACACCCAAAAACTTCTTTATCACACCGCGATCAGCTTCGATAAGATCGGCGATAAAGACAGCGCAGATAAATTCTACAAAGCGCTAAAGGCTTCATACCCGGACTCCAAAGAAGCTAAAGCCGCACCCACTAGATAACCTAAATTTAAATACAAAATCAAAAATAAAATTTTAAATAGGAGAAAACTATGGCTAACAACCGAGTTATAAAGATGCATTATGAGCTAAAAGACGGCAAAAGCGGCGAAATTTTAGAATCAAATTTAAACTCCGACCCGATCGCCTTTCTTAGCGGCAAAGATCAAATCATCCAAAAGCTGGAAGATGAAATTTTAAATCTACAAGCGGGCGAGAGCAAAACGGTTCGCATAAGCCCGAGCGACGGGGTCGGCGAGTATAAGCAGGACGCCGTGCAGATCCTGCCTAAAGAGCAGTTTGCGGGCATCGATCTGGTCGTTGGTATGGAGCTTTTCGGTCAGGCGGAGGACGGCGCGACTACTCGCGTGAGCGTCAAAGCTATCGGCGAGCAGGACGTTACCATCGATTTCAACCATCCATTCGCGGGCAAGGAGCTGGAATTTAACGTAAAAATCGTCGAGAACCGAGAAGCGACGGCGGACGAAATTCTTACCGGCCAGCCAGAGGGTGCGCACAGCTGCGGCTGCGGACATAATCATCACGAGGGGCACGAGTGCTGCGGCGGACACGGACACGACCACGCAGAGGATCATGAGTGTTGCGGAGGCCATGGGCATGCAGACGGTCATGAATGCTGCGGAGGTCACGATCACGGGAAAGATCACGAGTGCTGCGGCGGGCACCATCACGAGCATTAGGACTTTTTTATGAAATTTGCTTTTATCTTCCCCGGACAGGGCAGCCAAAGCGTAGGCATGGGCATGGAGTTTTACGAAAACTCCGCATCTGCGCGCGCGCTTTTGGATGGGGCTTCAGAATTTACCGGTATCGATTTTAAAAATTTACTGTTTGAACCTAACGACAAGCTCGACGTTTCGGAATTTACGCAGCCTGCGATTGCATTAAATTCCATGATGGTGCTTGCGGTGCTACAAGAAAGAGCGGATCAAGGAAAGCTTAACATCGCTCCGCAGTTTTTGCTCGGACATTCGCTGGGCGAGTTTAGCGCGCTAAGCGCTGCGGGAGGCATAGAGCCGAAGCAGATGTTAAAGCTAGTAAATATTCGCGGCAGGCTTATGCAGAGCGCCTGCGAGGGCAAAGGCGCCGGAATGATGGTGATCTTAGCTCTTGCCGATGAGGCGGTCGAGAAAATTTGCGCGGATGCGACGAGCGCCGGTAAGCAGGTTTGGGCGGCGAATTATAATTGCGACGGGCAGATCGTAGTCGCGGGTAAAAAAGACGATCTCGCGGCACTCGAGGGCGAGTTTAAAGCCGCAGGCGCAAAGCGCGCGATGTTACTGAATATGAGCGTCGCAAGCCATTGTCCGATGCTACAAAGTGCTAGCGACGAGCTTTTGGAATTTTTACGCCCCGCGCTAAAAGAGAGCTTCGCTCCGGTCGTCGCTAATGCCACGGCGCGAGTATACACGACGAAATCCGAAGCGCTAGAACTGCTTAAAGCCCAGCTTATCGGCCCCGTGCTTTACAAGCAAAGTATCAAAAATTACGAGGGCGAGGCGGACTGCTTCGTCGAGTTCGGCGCGGCGGTTTTAAAAGGGATAAACAAAAAGATCACGCAAAAGCCAACTTTCAGCATCACGGATCTTGCGAGCCTAGACGAGTTTGTAAAATTTGCAAAGGAGAATGGATGAAAGTAGCGATCTTAGGCGCCATGCCCGAAGAGATCGAGCCGCTGCTATCTGCGCTGCGCGAGCGGGGCGTGAGCGTGGAGGCTGTGGAGCACGCGAATAATAAATTCTACGCCGCTAAGCTTAACGGCCACGATCTAGTGATCGCGTATTCGAAGATCGGCAAGGTAAATTCCGCCCTGACCGCTACGGTTATGATCGAGAAATTCGGCGCGCGCGCGCTTATTTTTACGGGCGTTGCGGGGGCTTTGAAGCGTGGCATTAAGATCGGCGAAATTTTATACGCCACCTCGCTCGTGCAGCACGATCTGGACATCACGGCGTTTGGGCATCCGCACGGATTCGTGCCGGGAAGTAAAATTTCAGTCCAAACCGACGCGAAGCTAAATTCCATCGCGCAAAGCGTCGCCGAGCAGCTAGGCATCACGCTAAAATCGGGCGTCATCGCTAGCGGCGATCAGTTCGTAAGCGGCGAGGAGCGCAAGAGCTGGATCGAGCGGACGTTTGACGCGAGCGCGGTCGAGATGGAGGGAGCGAGCGTGGCGCAGGTGTGCGATGCGCTGGGCGTGCCGTTTTGCGTGCTACGCGCGATAAGCGACGAGGCGGGACACAAAGCCGAGTTCGACTTTGACGAGTTTATGGTAAAAAGCGCGCAGACGAGCGCAAATTTCGTCCTAAAAATGATCGAAAGGTTATGATAAACCTCTCCAAAAAGTTACTGCGACAGGTCGGACAAACCAACGCCAAATACAAGATGTTCGAGCGCGGCGATAAAATTTTACTAGCTCTTAGCGGCGGTAAGGACAGCATGAGTCTGGCGCACGTGCTGAAGCACTTCCAAAGCGTAAGCCCGCTTAGCTGGGAGTTTCGAGCCGTTACCGTCACTTACGGTATCGGCGAGGATCTGCGCGAGATAAGCGCGCATTTTAAAGAGCACGAGATCCCCTACGAGATAATCGATACTAAAATTTTTGAATTCGGCAAGGAAAAGATCCGCGCAAACACCACGTTTTGCAGCTTTTGCTCACGTATGAGGCGCGGATACATCTACTCCTACGCGCTTGAGCACGGCTTTAATAAGATCGCCATCGCCCACCACCTCGACGACGCTGCGGAGAGCTTTTTTATGAATTTCACCTTTAACGGCGCGCTTCGAACTCTCGCTCCGCGCTATGTCGCCGAAAACGGGCTTGTGATCATCCGCCCGTTCATTCTAGCGCGCGAGCGCCAAATCGCCGCCTGTGCTAGAGATAACGAGCTTCCGATCATGCGCGAGGAGGAGGTTTGCCCCGCGAAGCAATATGGCGGTAAGGAACCCACCGCGCGCGCCGCTACGAAGGAGCTTTTGGCACAGTACGAAAAGACCCATCCGAGGTTTTTTATCAGCCTGCAAGCCGCCTTTTCCAACATCCACGAAGAGACTTTTTTCGAGCCCAAATTTTAAAATTTTAAGCGGTTTGCACTCCCTCGCTCAAACGAATTCAAAGCGCGCAGTTCTTGCGATAACATGAGTTTCGTGCGCCTAGTTCGATTTTTTGACTTGAATGAGCCTGACGCACCAGAGCAGTTATCTTTCCCTGTGCTCGAACGAGCTGTGAGCCGCAGCGTAGGCAATTATGCCCTGGGTATGAGTTGTGCACGAGCCGCGGCGAATAGCTATCCCCCTGCGTCCGAGCCGTGCGCATGAGCGGTTATACTTTCTGCGTCTGAAGCTGTGCGCGCGAGCAGTTGCTCCCTCTGCGCCCGAGAAGCTACGAGCGATAGTAGGTTGTGCGTTGCTGTGTCTGTTTTTACAAAACAGCCGCGGCTGTTTTCGGCGCCGCCCTCTCGTCCTGCTCAAAATGCCGCCCGTACCAAGCGGAGCCTTACGAGCAAGCGTTATGGGCTTGCAAAGATTGCGCGAAAGACAGTTGTAGAAATTTTATTCCGAAAAGTATTTTTGAAATTTTACTTCACAAAATTTTAAAATTCTCAACCAGACTAAATTTTAAAATTTTAACGAAACTCGATTCAAAACTCTGACAAAGCCGAATTATGAAATTTTACCCCGCAAAATTTTAAAATTTATCGGCAGGCTATAGTTTGGGCTACGTATAGCTTGAGTCGCGCTCGCTAATTGATCGTCGCACGCTGCCGTGTGCCGTAAATTTAAACCGCCCGCCCGCTCCGCAAAATGTTTCTTAAATTTTACTTCACAAAATTTTAAAATTTTAACGAAGCCGAATTCTAAATCCAGACGAAGCCAAATTTTAAAATTTTATCGGAGCGAAATTCTAAAATTTCGCGCAGCCGAATTTTCGCTCTCGTTTCATAAACGTTACATTTTGAAATTTCGCCGCTCGCACCCGGTCAAATTTCACGCCGCTTCAAAGCCGCTTCAAAGCTCCGCTGTCGCGCGCGTAGATTAAATTTTAAAATTTCGCGCGCGCCGCATTTCTTCTCAAATTTACACACCGCGAAATTTTAACCGATTTTCGCTCCAAAATTTATGCCGCATTAACCGCCGCGGATATATAATAGCGAATGTCATATTTCACGTAAGGAGTAAGCATGGCTACAATCCAACCAAGCTATAAGCTTTTCATCGACGGCGAGTTTGTGGGTGCCGAAGGCGGCGCGAGCCTAGACGTTTTTAATCCCGCTACCGGCGAGAAAATTTCAAAGATCGCAGATGCTAGCAAGGCGGACGTCGATAGAGCGGTCGCCGCGGCCCGCAAGGCGTTTGAGAGCTTCCGTCGCACCAGCGTTTATGAGCGCAGCGCGCTGCTAAATAAGATCGCCGACGTCCTGGAGCAAAACGCCGAGTTCATCGCCACCGTAGAGACTATCGACAACGGCAAGCCGATCCGCGAGACGCGCGCGGTCGACGTAGCGTGGTCGATCGAGCATTTCCGCTATTTTGCGGGCGTGATCTTGGGCGAGGAGGGCAGCGCCAATATGCTAAAAGAGCGCTATCTATCCGTCGTTTTACGCGAGCCGATCGGCGTAGTAGGACAGATCGTGCCGTGGAATTTCCCGTTTTTGATGGGCGCGTGGAAGCTCGCTCCGTTACTTGCCGCGGGCGATACGTGCGTATTTAAGCCAAGCTCCGAAACCAGCCTTAGCATTTTGGAGTTTATCCGCCTAATCGCACCGCTGCTTCCAAAAGGCGTCATCAACGTCGTAACCGGCAAGGGAAGCAAGGCAGGCGAGTTCGTCCGCACTCACAAAGGGCTCGATAAGCTTGCATTCACCGGCTCTACCGAGGTCGGCAGAGGCATCGCGCTAGCCGCGGCGCAAAAGATCATCCCCGCTACGCTTGAGCTTGGCGGCAAGAGCGCGAATATCATCTTTGACGATTGCGACTTTGACGTTGCGATCGACGGCGTGCAGCTGGGAATTCTTTTCAACCAAGGCCAGGTCTGCTGCGCGGGAAGTAGAATTTTTGTGCAGGAGGGCATCTACGATAAATTCGTACTGGCGCTCGTGGAGAAATTTAAGCGCATCAAGGTAGGCGATCCGCTCGATCCGAACACCCAGATGGGATGCCAGATCAACAAAAAGCAAGCCGATAAAATTTTAGAGTACGTAAAAATCGGCGTAGAGGAGGGCGCTAAGATCGCCGTGGGCGGCAAGCGACATAGCGCGGGAGAGGCTTTCGTCGAGCCTACGCTACTCGTGGACGTGCGCAACGACATGCGCGTCGCGCAAGAGGAGATCTTCGGTCCTGTGGGCGTCGTGATTAAATTTAAAGATCAAGACGAGCTCGTCCGCATGGCAAACGACAGCCTCTACGGACTAGGCGGCGCCGTATTTACGCGCGACATCGCAAAGGCGCTCACGGTCGCACGCCTGCTTGAGACGGGTCGCGTGTGGGTCAATACCTACAACCAGATCCACGCGGGCGCGCCGTTTGGCGGCTACAAAGAATCGGGCATCGGTCGCGAGACGCACAAGATGATCCTGGAGCACTACACCCAGACCAAAAACATCTACATCGACACGATCTCCAAACCGAGCGGCTTTTACGAGCAGTAAAGGCTTAGCGCGGTATTTCGGGCGGTTTGCGCCGCCCGAAATTTTATTCTGTTTGACTCGATTGAGTATTTAATTTTAAGATTAATACAGGCTCATCATTTGGCGGTAAATTTTTATTTGTCAACCTTATGTCTTTATAAACATTTATCGTGATTTTAACATTTGGTATGTCGGTAGCCTTTGAAAAATTATTTAAGAGTAACTTTATATCATCATCTCTAGCGCCATAAATGTTTGCTATACTCTCATATCTATCGGTAATTTTTCCACAAGACCAAGAACCGCCTAGATGATTTAAATCTCTTATT
>NZ_CALEDC010000198.1 GCF_937949835.1 uncultured Campylobacter sp. | reverse complement strand
GAACTGCTTGTCAAATTCGACGATAAAATCCCGCGCGCATCTAACCGCGTGCTAAATTTATAACTACAAATTTTATCGTAAAATTTTAACGCTTCAGTTGCGGCGTCTTAAATTCAAAGGGCAAAATCGCGCGAGCCGGCTTGCGATTTCAGTTTCGCCGCACAAGTGCCTATTAAATTTAGAGCCGCGTGCGGCTAAATTTTATCGCTCCGCTTGCCCGGCGCAAGCCCGCTCATTGTATCAGCTTATAACCTACGCCGCGGATGGCGGGGATGTAGCTGGGTGCCTTGGATGTTTCGCCAAGCTTCAAACGGATGCGACCGATGATGACGTCGATGCTTTTGCTCGAGGATTCCTCGCTTATGGAGCTGCAGTTGTAGATGAGCTCCTCGCGGGTTATCGCGCCGCCTTCCTTTTTGATGAGATACGAAAGCACGTCGTATTCGGCGATGGTGAGCGACAGGGGCTGTCCTTTGAAGCTGATGACGTGGCGGAAATCGTCCACTTCGAGGTCTTTTTTGGGCTTTGCGGCGCGCTGAACGAAGTTTATGTCGTAGCGCTCGATGTGGCGTTTGATGCGCGCTAAAAGCTCTTGCGGATTATAGGGCTTTGGCAGATAATCGTCCGCGCCGAAGTCAAAAGCGTTGATCTTATCGGTCAGATCGTGGCGGGCGCTTGAGATTATGATCGGTATATCGGTGTTTTTGCGGATCTCTTTGCAGACCTCAAGCCCGTCCATCCCAGGAAGCGTGAGATCTAAAATCACGAGGTTGAAATTTTCTAAATTTAGCTTGGAAAGTCCCAAAAACGGATCGTCCGCGACGGTAATATTGATATCGTATTGTTGCAGATATTCGCTTAAAATTTCGGCGAGTTCTAAATCGTCCTCTATCATTAAAATTTTAGTCATAAAAAAACCTTTGAAATTTTGCGCGGATTATAACAAAATATAGTTTATATATTTTAAAGCGGCAAATTTGGGCGAAATTTTATAAAAATGAAGCTCGGAGAGGAGAAATTTTAAAATTTTTCAAAACCAGGCGAAATTTCAAAAATCAGCCCCAAAAATATGGCGAAATTTTAAAATTTAAAGAAGCGAAATCTGAAAAATTGACGAATTTGGGCTAAATTCGGCTAAATTTTGCCGATTTTTGCGTTTTTTTCTTAAAAAACTATTGTATTTTTTGCGAAACTATTGTAGAATACCGCCCAAACCACTTTATTTTAAAGGATTAGCATGAAAAAAGCTGATTTTATCCAAGTAGTTGCCGAGAAGGCAGGTCTTTCCAAAAAAGATACCGTTAAGGCAGTAGATTCTGCACTTGAGGCTATCAAAGAGCTTTTGGTAAAAGGTGATGACATAAGCTTCATCGGCTTCGGATCTTTCGGCATTGCAGAGCGTGCAGCTCGCGAGGGTAAAGTTCCTGGCACAAACAGAACTTACAAATCTCCTGCTACTAAAGTAGTAAAATTTAAAGTCGGCAAACAGCTAAAAGAGGCTGTTGCGGCTGCAAAAGGCAAGAAGAAAAAATAATTTTCTTGCTCCAAGCCCCGTCTTCGGGGCTTATCTTTTTTAAATTTATACAATCATAACTTTTTAAAATGCCCGAGTGGTGAAATTGGTAGACGCACCAGACTCAAAATCTGGCGAGGGCGACCTCGTGTCGGTTCGATTCCGACCTCGGGCACCATAAATCTTCTTTAAATTTTATCTGGAATTTCAACCGTCTTTTATGAATTTCAACTTGCTATAAAATTTTTTATACTATTATTACTGCGGTATTTCTTTAAAAGAGGCAATTATTTATGATACGTAAAATTCTTATCGCTAATCGCGGCGAGATCGCGGTTCGCATCATTAGAGCCTGCAGAGATCTGCATATTAAAAGCGTCGCGATCTACACCAAACCCGACATCGATTGCTTGCACGTAAAAATCGCCGATGAGGCCTACGAGGTAAGCACCGATGCGCTAAAAGGCTATCTGGACGCCAAAAAGATTGTAGAAGTCGCCAAAGAGTGCGGCGCCGACGCGATACATCCAGGATACGGCTTTTTGAGCGAGAATTTTGACTTTGCAAAGGAGGTGGAGGACGCGGGTATTATTTTCATCGGCTCAAAGCCTGACGTTATCCGAAAAATGGGCAACAAAAACATCGCTCGCTACTTGATGCGCAAAAATGGCATTCCGATCGTGCCAGGCACCGAAAAGCTAAATCACGAGAGCATGGATACTATCAAAAAATATGCGCGCGAGATCGGCTATCCCGTGATTTTAAAGGCTAGTGGCGGCGGCGGCGGACGCGGTATCCGCGAGGTGTGGGAAGAGAAAGATATGGAGAGCGCCTATGACTCGTGCACGAGGGAAGCGAAAACATTTTTTAACAACGATGAAATTTTTATGGAAAAACTCGTCGTCAAGCCGCGCCATATCGAGTTTCAGATTTTAGGCGACAAATACGGCAACATCATCCACTTGTGCGAACGCGACTGCTCGATCCAGCGCCGCCACCAGAAGGTGATTGAAGAAGCGCCTTCGCCCTTCATCAGCGAAGAAACCCGCAAGGCC
>NZ_CALEDC010000197.1 GCF_937949835.1 uncultured Campylobacter sp. | reverse complement strand
GGGTGCTGCCGGTACTAGACGTCAAATTTTACCCGCTTGCGCATATAAAATTTTAAAATTTTTAAAAATATCATTACGCAAGCTTAATTTCCTATTTTTAGTGCTATCTGTTAAGCGCTTAAATTGATGGAATTTATGAAATTTTACTCAATCCGCTTTTTTCTAAGAATCGTTAAAATCTCAAGTTGAAAAAGCGGAATTTTATTAATGTCTCCATTTGCCACTTTAAATTTGTTTCATAATTGCTTCGGATATCTCACGACTCCTAGCTTGAGCCAACGTAGAAGCACCATAAAATCATTAAAATTTGGTTGGTTGCCATAGGCAAAATGCTAAGCGAGCACGTAAAAGGATTGCGCTTTAATGGCAGTTGATTTAGAGGCGAATTGGTCCTGTTTGCTTTATGGAAATCTCGCATTTACATTTTCGGGATTAGCACTTAAATTTTGCGGTAAAATTCTAAAACTACTGCGTCTAAGAATTTTACCGTTTTAAAGCATTAAATTTTACGATTCTGATGTTAGCCGCAAGCGTAGAATTTTACCTTTATAAATTCACGGTAAAAGTAGTGGCGCACGATCCGTGCGGATTTAGATACCAGATTTATCCGCAAGCGCTGCGCTTTTACTAAAATTTTGTCTTTGTAAAAATTTTAAAATTTCAATCGCTGTTTTTAAAATATTTCGGCGCAAACATAAATTTCTAGCCGCTTCGCTATATTTTATAGGCTTGCTCGGAGCTTTAAAATAGCAAGTCGCCGTGCCTGCTATTTGCCAAAAACCCTAGCGAAAATCGCGTCTACATTTTTGGTGTAATATCCGTAGTCGAAGCACTCTTTGATCTCGCTTTCGCTTAGCTTTTCTCGCAGCTTTGTATCTGCGAGCAGATTTTGTAAAAATAGGCTATGCCCTTGCTCATCTATAGCTTTTTTGCCCTCTTGCAGATCCGCCCAGACCTTCATCGCATTACGCTGCACGATTTTATAAGCATCCTCTCTGCTAACTCCTCGTTTAGGCAGCTCTAGCAGCACGCGCTGCGAAAACACGAGCCCACCGGTTAAATTTAGATTTCTCATCATATTTTCGGGATATACGAGCAGTTTTTCGATCAAGCTTGTCAAGCGATTTAGCATAAAATCGGCGGTTATAAAGCCATCAGGGAGGATAAATCGCTCGACTGAGCTATGGCTGATGTCGCGTTCGTGCCATAGCGCTACGTCCTCCATCGCGGGTATTGCGAAGCTACGGATCATACGACATAGTCCAGTTACGTTTTCGCTAAGGACAGGATTTCGTTTGTGTGGCATCGCAGAGCTGCCCTTTTGACCTGGGCTAAAAAATTCCTCTGCCTCATAAACCTCGGTGCGTTGATAGTGGCGGATTGCGATAGCGATCTTTTCGCAGCTGGAAGCCAGGATCGCAAGTGCGCTCATTACCTGTGCGTAGCGATCGCGCTGGATGACTTGATTGGACGCGGGAGCGGGCTTTAGCCCCAGATATTCGCACACTAGCTCTTCCAGCTCTAGTGGAGCGTGGGCGAAATTCCCCATCGCACCGCTTATTTTGCCGTAGCTGATAACGCTTTTTGCGTGTTGCAAAAGCTCTAGCGCGCGATTTATCTCATCATACCAGACCGCAAGCACGAGTCCGAAAGTGATCGGCTCGCCGTGGATACCGTGGCTGCGCCCGACCATCAGTGTCATTTTATGCTTCATGGCTTGAGATTTTATCGCAGCTTTTAAATTTTGCACATCCTCAATGATAAGCTCCATGCTTTCTTTGATTTGTAGTGCAACGGCGGTATCGATGCAATCGCTGCTAGTCATGCCGTAATGCACGAAGCGGCTCTCCTGCCCAAGGCTCTCACTCACGCTCGTTAGAAATGCAATCACGTCGTGCTTGGTGGTCTTTTCGATCTCATCTATCCGCTCGATCCTAAAGCTTGCGTTTTGTAGAATTTTATCTTTATCACAGTCGCTTATTAGACCTAGTTTATTCCACGCCTTAACCGCCGCGAGCTCGACTTTTAGCCACGCGTCGTATTTGGCTTGCAAGCTCCATTTTTCAGACATCTCTTTTCTTGCGTATCTTTCGACCATTTTAGTAGCCTTTCGGTTAGAATTTCTTGTATAATGATGGCAAAAATTATATAAAAATAGGGCTGAAAGTTTAATATGGGTTATGAGAAAAGAAGCTTGGGAAGCTTTGAGGGGCGCAAAATTTACGAAATTCTGCTTAGCCTCGGATACGATATGAAATCCGCGCAGCGCATCTGCGACAAGCACCGCGTAACCGATGCAGAGGATCAGAATTTGCATAAAAACTCCGTCGCGCACGGAGAAATTTTTTTGATCGATTACAAATGCGAGCCGCGCGGACTGAAGCCGATCTTTGAGTGCGATGCGTTTGCGGCATTTGACAAGCCGAGTGGAATTTTAAGCCATCCGAGCGGGCGCAACTCGCCTTATAATATGTATGACGAGATCTGGTCGCTATACGGGCAGGACGCGTGCGTGGCGCATAGGCTTGATTTAGAAACCAGCGGAATTCTTATCGTCGCTAAGGATAAAGACGCGGCGCGCGAGCTTAAAGAGTGCTTCGAACAGCGTAGAGTGATGAAAAGCTATCTAGCGCTCGTACGAGGGGATTTGCAAAGTGCTGCTTGCAATGGCGAGATAGAGAATTGCTATGCGCTAGGTTCGTATGAAATTTGCGGATCAAAATTTGCGGGCGATGCTGTGAGTTTACCAAGTAGCGTATCGGATCTGCGCGATACACTAGCTCTAAAAGGAGTAGGCAATAAATTTGGATTTAATATCTTGTCTAATAGTGCGAGTAGGAGATTATGGTGCGATGCTCTATCTGACGGCATGCAAGCTAAATTTGAATCTGGCGCTCCTGCTGGCGATGTTGACAGCGGATCTGAATTTGATGCCTTATCCTGCGGCGTGAGTGATAAGCTTAAACCCGCTATCGCGATGAGTAGCGCGGATAACGGACATAAACCTTGCGCCTTATCTGTGGCTAAATCTTTGCCAGCTACTTCTATGGGCTGCGTAAATTTTAAAAAATTTGAGCCTGCAAAATACGCAAAATTTAGCGAGAAACTGAAATTTTTAAAGGATTTTGAGGGGTTTGTGATTGATGCTCCGATCGCTCCTAGCGACGAGTTTGCCGATCTTAAAATTCGTATGAAAATATCGCGCGACGGAAAAGAGGCGATCACGCTGATACGCCCGCTGCGATATTTCTCGGACATAGACGCTAGCCTGATTGAGTGCTATCCGCTGACGGGTAGGCAGCATCAGATCAGGCTGCATCTATTTGCCGCGGGTGCGCCGATATTGGGAGAGCCGCTGTACGGGCTTTCGCGCGAGCAAGCGGAGCGGATATTGGATAAAAAGATGGATGAGACAGAGCGGATCAGAACGACGGGAGCGCCGAGATTGTTGCTGCACGCGAATGCAATCCGCTTTGAACTAGGCGGCGAACGATACGAGATAAAAAGCAAATTCGATGCCGCGAGAGAGTTTTATAATCTTGCTAAAATCGGTAAAATTTAAGCAACTCAATAAAATTTTGAGGTGGCGGCGATTATTTTTATGACTAGGATTTTGCTTTTGCTGGTTTTTATACAATTTTGTGATTACAACGGCGTTTAATTTATTAATTTCTCATCTATGGTCATTTGAAAATTTTAAGACGATTTTATTTTGCGATGGCTATATTGGGAAAAAAGCGCTAAGGCCATAAAAGCATATAATTCAACTTGGCTAGACAACGGGTTTCATATATTTATTTTCGGTAGCGAAAATTACGGTAAATTTGAGCTCAGAGCGCATAAATATTGGATGCTTCAAGATAAGTTGGGCGGTAGCATAAAAGATTTTAAATCCGATGTTGATTCTTTTAAAAAATACAATCAAGAACATGGAATATTTAAAAAAGAATTTGACGAATACGCTAATTTCCTATTTAAGCAAAAGGGTGGAGCGGGAAGCTCTGTTAATTTAGAAAGCTCGGCATTAATAGCAAGCATGGGGAGCAAAACGGTAGTTGCTTCTTTTGGGGAATATTGCAAGAGGGTACTTGGTTTGGGCATAGACCGTAGCATAGAACAAAAACAAACAATAGAAATATCGCAAGATATTGGCATGAGACTTGGATTGTAATTGTTAATTTCTATGAAAATTCGAAATGTTAAGGGTAGATAAGAAGGAATTCGCGGATGATTTCAGCGTTTGTAATCTAGGATTTTTTAAGTAGCGATCTGTTTAAGAAGATGCTGTTCTCATCCATTATTTTTTGCGCGTCCATTGCTACTCCTTTATAAATTTTTTACTGATCTGCCTTATGATCTGAAAATAATCGCCGAATTTTTCCTCTACTTGTTCGAAATTTTATCGGTACCGATACTGTTCTGAGTCGGAATTTTATTTTTCTCGTTTCTTTGCTTGAGCTGTCCGCACGCCGCACTGATATCTAGCCCCTTGCTCTGGCGGATCGTACAGGTAATACCGTGCGCGCATAGATAGTCTTGAAATTTCACCATATTTTCGGGGCTTGGTCTGCCAAAGCTTGAGCCTTCGTGCGGATTAAAATAGATCAGATTTACTTTTGCGCGAATGCCGTGCAGAAGCTTCACTAGCGTTTTGGCATCGCTTGGGCGATCGTTCACGCCATCGATCATTAGGTATTCAAACATCACGCGCTTTCGCAGATCGATTGGGAACTCGCGCACCGCCTGCATGATCGATGCGATATTGTAGGCGCGATTTATCGGCATTAGTTTTTCACGCAGTTCGTCATCCACTGCATGCAGCGAGATTGCAAGTAGCACGCCAAGATCCATTTCGCCAAGCTTTTTTATCTGCGTAGAAAGTCCGCTTGTACTTATCGTTTGGCGACGCGGCGCTATGGCGAGTCCGTCGTTTTCTTTTAAAATTTGCACGGCTTTGGCAACGTTGTCTAGGTTATTAAGCGGTTCGCCCATCCCCATATATACGACATTGACGCGGCGTTCGTACGGGATAGCGTTCATTTTCTTGATGAGCCAAATTTGAGCCACGATTTCGCCTGGAGTTAAATTCCGTACGAAGCCACCTTTTGCTGTCAGGCAAAAGGTGCAGCCAATTTTGCAACCCACTTGCGAACTTACGCAGATTGAGTAGCGCGCGTGTCTTACAACTTTTTTGTTTTCATCTCGCAGCTCATCCTTCATCGGTAGCAGAACGCTTTCGATCGTCTTGCCGTCTTTGAGAGCGAAAAGGTATTTGATACTGCCATCGCTACTTGTTTCGGATCTGACGCATTCAAGTGGATCTAAATAAAAATTTTGAGCTAAACTTTGACGGATCTCTTTTGGTAGATTTAGCATTTGTGCGAAGTCATCCACGTTCTTTTTGTAAACCCATTCGTAAATTTGCTTGGCTCTAAATTTTGGTTCGATGAAATTTTCAAGCTCTTTCATCGTAAAATCAAAGATATTTTTCAAATTAATGCCTTGGTTTTTAGATATTTAGTTAAATTTTCTTTTGCGGCGGCGTGGTTTTTTAAAAAATCTGCGTGAGCGTTTGAATCACAAAAATTCGTCGCACAAAAAATTCCGTAAGCGGGAATTTGAAATTTTTGAGCTACCTTAAGAACCGCAAAAAATTCCATATTTTCTAAAAAATAACCTCGCTCAAAGAATTTTAGCGCGGATTCTTTATCGGTCGTGATAAAATTTGAGCTATTAGTTATTGTTTCATATGAAACATCGGCAGAATCCCCAGCTATAATTTCATAGTTAATTGGAGAGTATGAAAGTTCATAAAGCGCCGATATCTCGCAGTTTACAGCCGATCTGCTTTCATAAATTTTTAGAATTTCACCCTCTTTATATAGCCCTGCAGAACCCACGAAAATGATTTCACTCGGCAAGCTTTGCCTATTTTCGCATAAAAATTTAGTCAAATTTATACTCATATCCACTAGCCCTACGCCCATGGGCAGGGCAAAGTCAAAAATTTCATTTCGTCCGGCAGAGATTATCATTTACGCATTCACGCTTTCATTATTTTTCACTAATCATAGCAAAATGACGATAAATTTAAGGCTAAATTTTGAAATTTTTTCGTCGTAAAGTATCGGGTGAAATTAAAATCAATTTAAGCAAATATCTATGAGAGCTGTACTCTTACCTTTCATAATGGTAGCAGTGCAGGTGGCGGGTAGAAGATGTAAAAGTATCATAAAAAAGCTTATGATTTAGCTAAAACGAATAAATTTTATCTAAGCAAAAACGATGCTTGCAAAAAACTTGCAAGATAATAAAGGCTGAAATAAAATTAATTATTTGGTCGCTTTGGCGGCTAAGTTTTAACCCTGAGGTATAAACCC
>NZ_CALEDC010000196.1 GCF_937949835.1 uncultured Campylobacter sp. | reverse complement strand
TCGTCGGCCTTTTTCACGCAGTCGTAAAAGCTGTCGTTGAGGTCGCCCGCGCTTGCGTAATACACGCCGTGCTCGCTATCAAGCACCGTCTGGATCGAAAAAACGTCGATGTGCGCAAGAACTTTCATCGCGTCGATCATATCCTCGTGCACTGGGTTGCCCTCTAGTCGCAGAGCTTGCGCGTCGGCGCTAAGAGCTAGTTTATGGTTTTGCGTGATGCTCTCATAAGACGCGGTGCCCGGCAAAAAGGCCTTTCTTCCGCCGGTGTAGCCCGCAAAATAGTGCGGCTCGACCGAGCCTATGACGATTACCTTTTTGGCTTCTGCCACGATTTTGTTTAGATACATCTGCGTGCCGTTTTTGCTCTCGCCTAAAAAGACCATCTCGTCGTGCTTGGAGTCGTGATCGTGAACTTCGCCTTTAGCGCTGATCTCCGCGTAAATTTCTTTGCCGAAGATCATCTCGTATTCTTCCTGCGTGCCCTCTCTATGGCAGCCCGTGGCGATGATGAAAATTTTATTTTTCTCGCGGATTTTCGGATAAATTTGCTTTAAAATTTTTGCCGTCGGCGTAGGTCTGGTGCCGTCGTTTACGATGACTACGATCTTTTCATCGCCTGCGATAAACTCGTCAAAGCTTTTTTGATTTATCGGATTTGCCAGAGCCTTTGCGATGAGCGCCGTTTCGTCAAATTTAGCCACGGGGTTTGGATCGAAAACGCCGAGCAAATTTTTCTCGTTTATCTCTAAGCTTAGATGATCATCTTTGCCGTATGCGATAGGGATTTGCATATCTGCCTCCTATGTGGAATTTGGTGGGATTATAACGTAAATTTTATTTAAAACGAATTAGCCTAGAGCGGGTTATGAACGGAATTTAGAAAGCTTTAGAATTTAAAAATTTAGAGCATTTAAAATTTCAAAATTTTATAAAATTTTAAAAAGCCGCTGGGATTTAAAATTTAAAGCTCGCGAGCCGTCTGCCCGCGAGCGTATAGCTATTATAAATAGCCGTAAATATGAGCGAAGATAAAGCCCATCGCGCATGAAGTAAGAACGCCTATTAGCCCAGGGAAAATGAAGCTGTGGTTGATGACGAATTTACCGATGTGCGTAGTACCAGAGCGGTCGAACTGGATCGCCGCAAGATCGCTCGGATAGGTAGGTAGGATATAGTATCCGTAGCAAGCCGGTGCAAACGCAATAATAAGGCCCGGATCGATACCGATGCTAACCGCTAGCGGTACAAAAGTAGCAACCGCTGCCGCTTGAGAGTTAAGGAATTTACTAATTAAAAGCGAAACGATGACATACGTCCACGGATAGGCCTTAACGACCTCGCCAAGGGATGCTTTAAGCATTTCGATATGAGCAGTAAACATAGTCTCCGCCATCCATGAAATTCCATAAATGGCTACGAGCGCGATCATACCGCTATGAAAAATTTCGTTTTTAGCGATATTGCCCGCTTTAATACCCGAAGCGATCATCATGATGGATGCTGCAAGAAGCATGAAAATTTGAATGGTTAAGACCATATTTAAATTTGTGGTCTTTTTCATAGTATCTTTTACGACAATGCTTGCGTTTGTGATGCTCTCGCTCTTATCGCCTGTCGTAATTACTACATTTCCGTCTTGAGCGACGATGCTTTGAGCTAGCTTTTTATCTTTGTCGTAAATTTCGACGCTATTAAATTTCGTCGCATCCTTAGCCTTAGACTCTTTGACGTTTGAGACGACCTTGCCACCGTCTACCATGGAGATGACCTGACCATCTTTGATCGTGATATTTTTGACCGTTTTTTTATCGACGATGATCTCTACGGATTTGCCAGGAACATTTTTAGTCCACGCAGGGCGCAAGCTTTTTTCGTAACCCAAAACCGCAACTAGCGCAATAGTGGCTAAGAAAATCCACATGCAGATCCACTTAATCCTAGGAAGCTTTTGACCTAGCAAGGTCGTGCTTTCGCCGTAGATATATTTTTTCTGCTCTGGATCTTTGATCTTTTCTTGGAATTCCGGATCTTTATCCAGATCTTTACCTCTAAAAATCGACCACGTTCCGATCGCAAGCATACCGATGAAAGTAGAAGGGATAGTGAGTTTTAGCAGATCCAAATACGTACTAAAGCCCTCTATATGCACGCCTTGACCTAGCAAGATCGCGACCATAGAAACGCCCGCAACCGAAACGGGGCTGGCGATGATAGCAAGCTGCGAGGAGATCGTAGAAGCAGCCATCGGGCGCTCAGGGCGAATTCCATTTTTAATAGCTACGTCATAGATGATCGGAAGCAGCGTATAGACGGTGTGTCCCGTTCCGCATAAGATTGTAAGCGTCCACGCAACAGTTGGAGCGATGATACAAACCATCTTTGGATGCTTACGAAGCAATTTCTCCGCTATTTGAAGCATTACGTCAAGTCCTCCCGTAGCCTGTAGCGTTGCACTTGCTACGACGACTGCGAGGATAGTTAAAATAACGTCCACTGCCGGCTTACCCGGCTCTAATCTAAATCCAAACACTAAGATCACTAAGCCTATACCGCCTAGAATTCCCAGCGCCATACCGCCTTTTTTAGCACCATAAAATAAACAGCCCAAGACTATAATGAGCTGCAAAAAGAATTGAGTGCTTTCAGACAAACTTGTCAGAAACTCCATAGTTTCTCCTTTAGTAAAATTTAAAACAAACTTTGGCGATTATACTAACTTTTTATTTAAACAAAATTAAAGGAGCGTTGCGAATTTTAAAAATCTGTCAAAATAAAAATTTACTGAAATTATAATTTTAAAGCGGAATTTATATAGCAAAAATGCGAAAAATAAAATTTCACTTAGAGCTGTTTTTATATCTTAGAATTTTGCAACTTTTAAGAAAACTTAGAATTTCATTATAGCTCAAGCTTTAAACCGATTTTTAAGCCTTGGAGGAGTATCATTCCGCAAAGAGCGGATTAAGATGAATTTTATAAAATTTTATATTGCCTTTTTGATTTGTTTATCGCAGATGGCGGCAGCTGGCAGCTTTGATCTAAACGCCACGCTGCGTCTGGGCGCATTCGACGCAAGCTCGCACCGACTGCTTTTATGCGGCAGTGGCGGCGAGCTTAGGATGTTTGATGCTGCTAAATGGAATGTGGAGTTCGCACAAAAATACAGCGATAACGAAATTGCGGCTCTAAATTTTAAAAACGGCAAAATTTATCTAGCTTGGGGCGGAGCCGAAATCGCGGTACTAAACGACAGATTAAAGTTTTTACGCGCGCTTAAGACGGGGCGTAGCGGCACGGCCCAAATAGATGCGATCTATGCCGCAAAAGACGCGATTTACGCGGTAGTAGATAAGAATCAACTAATAAGATTAGACGAGGACTCTGATAACAGCGCGGATGGCGGCTACGCCCCAGGCGAGAATTCCACCGCAAACGGGCAATCTTTAAATAAAAATTCCGCCCCCGACGGGCTGCGCGGAATTTCGTTTCATTACGGCAGGATCAATGCCGTTAGCCTGGGCGCTAACGGGCTTTGCGTCGCAAGCTGGAACGGCGCAGCCTGTTTTAGTGCAGATCTCGTCGCGACTAAATTTAGCGGCATCGATACAGCGCCTAATCGCGCCGCGCAGGGAGAGCTTGGTAGCGTGAAATTTAAAGATGCGGAATTTAATAATGCGAAAAGCGCGCAAGGCTCCGAGCCAAACGAAACGAAAGCTGGCGGCGCAAAGAGCGCGGAATTTCAAAGCTTAGAATTCAAAGGCGCAAAATTTCAAGACGAGGGGCTTAAAACTCAAAGCGAAATTTCAGCCGAAGCTGGCGATAAAAATTTAAGCGGCTCTATCACTACTGCGCTTGCAGACTGCGATGGGACGCTATTTATAGGCGATATAGAGGGGGATTTTATAAATTTAAAAAGCGGCGAGCGCAAAAGCGTGGGCTCTTGGATCAAATCCATCGTGTGCGCCCGCGGCACGCAGTTTATCGCTACTAAAGATAAAATTTACGAAAATCAAAAAGCAGGATTAAAGGAGGTTGTGGATTTAAAAAGCGAATTTTTAGCGATGTACGCAGACGGGGAAGCGATCCTCGTAGTCAGCAAATCAGGCAAAATTTTAAAATTCTAAGAAAGGATTAGTATGTTAAAAAGTTTCAAACCCGTGCTTTTGGGCTCGGTTTTGTTCGCCGCAAGCGCCCTGTGTGCCGCAGATAGCGACTTAGAGCGCGTGATGAAAGAACGAAATTTAAGCGAAAAAGACGTTTTGGCGGCGGCTAAGACCTATCAGCCGACCGGTAGGAAGGACGATTATATGGCCTTCTCTTCCGGCGGTCAAAGCGGACAGGTGCTCGTTTACGGCGTGCCGTCGATGAGGATCTACAAATATATCGGCGTATTTACCCCGGAGCCTTGGCAGGGATACGGCTTTGACGAGGAGAGTAAAGCGGTCTTAAGATCGGGCTCCATTAACGGCAAAGAGATCAACTGGGGCGATACTCACCATCCAAATTTCAGCGAAAAAAACGGCGAGTATGTGGGCGATTATCTTTTTATCAACGATAAGGCGAACCCAAGAATCGCGGTTATAAATTTATCCGATTTCGAAACTACTCAAATAGTCGTAAATCCCGTAATCAAAAGCGATCACGGTGGCTCTTTCGTAACGCCTAATACCGAATACGTCATCGAAACCAGCCAATACGCAGCCCCTTTCGATAACGACTGGCACCCGATCGAAGAGTATCAGGCGGTTTATCGCGGCGCGGTAACGCTATGGAAATTTGACTACGATAAAGGCAAAATCGACGTAAATAAATCCTTTTCTCTAGAGCTTCCTCCATATATGCAAGATCTAAGTGACGCAGGTAAGGGTGAGAGCTTCGGCTGGGCGTTTACCAACAGCTTCAACTCCGAAATGTACACAGGCGGCATCGAAAAGGGTCTGCCTCCTATGGAAGCCGGTATGAGCCGCAACGATACTGACTACTTGCACGTTTATAACTGGCAAATTCTAGAAAAACTTGCTCAAGACAGCAAAAACTACAAGGTCGTAAACGGACACAGAATCGTTACGATAGACGCCGCCGTAAAAGCAGGAGCGCTATTTTTGATCCCTGAAGCCAAATCTCCTCACGGCGTTGACGTTAGCCCTGATGGTCGCTATATCATCATCGGCGGCAAACTAGATACTCACGCTAGCGTTTATGATTTCAAAAAGATTAAAGAGCTAATTGATAAGAAAGAATACGCGGGCAAGGATCCATACGGAATTCCGATCCTAGATATGCAAAAGACGCTTCACGGACAAGCAGAGCTTGGTCTTGGACCTTTGCATAACACCTTCGATTCGCAAGACGGCGTAATCTATACATCGCTTTACGTCGATAGCCAGATCGTAAAATGGAACTACAAGACGCTAAAGGTTTTAGATAGGATCAACGTTCACTACAATATCGGACACCTTGATTCTATGGAGGGCAAATCCTCAAAACCGGTCGGCAAATACGTGATCGCGCTGGATAAACTTTCGATCGATAGATTTAATCCTATCGGACCGCTTCATCCGCAAAATCACCAGCTGATCGACATTACAGGACCTAAAATGGAGATGCTCTACGATCTTCCTATCGGTCTAGGCGAGCCGCACGACGTAGTTTCTATCGCAGCTAGCAAGCTTCATACGAAACCTACCTATACTATGGGAACGAACTCTCGTACCGGCAAGCAGCACCCTGCTATGACGCTAGCGGGTCAGGAGCGCATCGAGCGCGACGGCAAAAACGTAAAAGTCTATGCTACAGCGATCCGCAGCCATATTAATCCTGAGCACATCGAGGTTAATAAGGACGATAACGTAACGATCTATATGACAAATTTAGAGCGTGCCGAGGACGAAACTCACGGCTTTACGGTTGATGATTACGATTTGCATATGTCGCTTGAGCCAGGTAAGACTGCGAGCGTAAATTTCATCGCAGATAAAGAGGGCGTATTTCCTTTCTACTGCACGGAATTCTGCTCTGCGCTGCACCTTGAGATGTTCGGCTACCTCTACGTAAAAGATCCGAACAAAAAATATGAATCGGCCAAAGCATCTATGCTAAAAGCTCTTAGCCCAGAAGCTCTAAAAGCCGAATACGACAAGGTAGTAGCTACGAATAAAGCCACCGACGACGTTATCCAATCAGTCGTTAAATTCTTAAAAGAGAAAAACTACGAGAAATATCCTAAGGTCAAGGCTTTAGTCGATGACGCGCTGGATCAATACGGCAAAATTCCTGAGACCAAAGCTAAAGCCGATGCCGCGGTAAAAGCCGGCGATATGAACGGCGCGATACTTTGGGAAGGTCAAGTTTGGCAGTATCTAGTAAAAACCGCAGATGTCGGACTTCGCGCTAAAAATAACCTAATCCGCGAGCTCTCCACTCCTATGAGCGAGGCTGCATCTAACGGCGAGAAGGCTTACCTACGCGGAGGCTGCAACGGCTGCCACGTCATCGGTCAAGTAAGCTCTGGTCCTGATCTAACGGGCGTCCTACTTCGCCACGAAAACGGCGAGAAGTGGGTTGCCGATTTCATCAAAGACCCGGCTAAATTCTATGAAGACGACTACGTCAAGGCTATGATAAATTACTTCAACCTCCGTATGCCTAATCAGCATATGAAAGACGAAGAGATCAAAGATATCATCGAATACCTAAAATGGGTCGATGAGAACGCGGGTCTTAATTAGCCCCACTCTCCCCCGCAAGGGGGAGAATTTAAAGGAGATGAAATGCCAAAGTATAAAATTTACGCGATTTTAGCGCTGCTTATTATGACGGTCGCTTTTACCATCCCTACGCTCGGATTTTTCAAAGTCCAAGGCAAAATCGTATCGGGGCAGGTTAGCAGCGTCTCGCAGCTACCTGCATACTCCGCGCCGATATGGAATTTATACACGAAAGCCTCGTATAAAAACCATCTAATCCCTAGCGATGTTAAAAACGATCTGGGCGCGATGATAGAGCATAAATTTGAAGTGGGCGCTCCTAGCATTCCCGTGTGGAAAATTTCGCTCGAAGCGCCAAACTATCCGAAGGAGGCCTTCCCCGATGGAATTCCACTTTACGTCCACGTTGACGGCTTTAGCGGCGATGTCGGCGAGATGAATACCCTAAACCACTATATCGGAATGTATCCCGTCTGGCGCGGCGGCACGCTCGAGCACTCGCTATCGCCGTATTATCTCATAATCGCGACGATCGGCATGCTTGCGTTTTTGTACTACGACGGCAAGGGGCAGACCCTGCTTATGATCCTGCCGATCATTGCGCCACTTATTTTCATCGGCTGCTACGTGGGCTGGCTGTATTGGTTCGGGCACAACCTGCAAGACTGGGGCGCGTTTAAAATAAAGCCTTTCATGCCTACAGCATTTGGCGACGGCAGCGTGGCGCATTTTACTACCCATTCATATCCGGCTCTTGGCTTTTGGCTGATGCTGGCCCTATCGCTGCTATCGGCGTTAGCATTACTATCTAAGAAAAAATTCCTACGAGAGCATAGATGAGGCTTTTGCTTCTAGCATTCTCGCTCGCGCTAAGCTTAGGCGCGGGCGAGCTTCAAGACGCGATCGATAGCGCAAAAGCGGGCGATATTATAGAACTAGCCGCGGGCGAGTACCACGGCAATATTTTAATCGATAAACCCCTTACTATCGACGGACTAGACCGCTCCGCCGTGATCATAGGCGATCGCAACGGAACGGTCATCCGCGTCCGCTCTCCGCATGTTACAATCAAGAATTTAACAATTCAAAATGGAGGCTTCGAGCATCTTAGCGAAGATGCGGGGATCAACATAAGCGACGTAAACAGCGTAATCATAAAAAATAATCTCATCAAAGACGTGCTCTATGGCGTCGTGCTAAGCAAGGCAAATGACGTAACGATCGAGGGCAACGAAATTTCAAGCAATACCTACCGCACGAGTTTCAAAGGCGACGGCATCAAGCTTTGGTATTCCAATGCCAATAAAATTTTAAATAACGACGTCCACAACGTCCGCGACACTGTTTTTTACTTCTCTAATGGCAATCTCGTCGCGGGCAATAAAGGCCATAGCTGTCGCTATTCGCTGCACTTTATGAACTCCGGGCATAACGTCGTAGAGGATAACTACTACGACGGCAATAGCGTGGGATTATTTTTTATGTTTTCAAGCGATAATATAGCCAGGCGCAATGTCGTGCGCAATGCAGACGGCGCTTACGGCGTAGGCATCGGTATGAAGGATAGCTCAAATTTCAGGGTTACGGATAATAAAGTCGTTTACAATGCCCGCGGATTTTATCTGGATCAATCCCCCTATCAACCGGGCTCGCTTAACGTTTTTGAAAACAACGATATCGAATACAACAGTATCGGCGTGCAATTCCACGCCACGCAGCTAAAAAGCGTATTTAAAAACAATAAATTTAAAGGCAATATGGAGATCGTGCTAAACGATACGCCCCAATCCAAGCTCTTGCAAAACGAATGGAGTGGCAACTACTTCGACGATTACGACGGATTTGATCGCGATGGCGACGGCTACGGCGACGTTAGCTACAGCTCATACGCCTACGCGGATAGGCTTTGGGCGCATAAACCGAGCGTGCGGTTTTTTTACGGCTCCAGCGGGATCGCGCTTTTAAATTTCATCTCCAAGCTCGCTCCGTTTTCAGAGCCTGAGCTACTGCTAAAAGATCCAAAACCTAGGATGAGGCAATGATAAAGAATAGACGCGAAGCGATAAAACTACTCGGCGGAGCGCTCGGAGTACTCGGGGCAGCGAACTTATTTGCGGATGAGAATTCCACAAATTCCGTAAATTTTACGGGCGGCGAAGCGCAGAATTCCGGCGCGTCAAATTCCGTAAATTCTGCGGGGCAAAATTCCGCGCCGAATTCCATAAAGCAAAATTCCGCAAAAAATTCTAGCGGAGATTCCGCCTCTTTATATCTACGCCCGCCGGGGGCGCTAGCAGAGCGCGGCTTTCGCAGTAGCTGTATCAAGTGCGGTCAATGCGTGCAGGTCTGCCCCTATCACAGCATCTATCTGCTCGATATTACGCATCTTTTTGACATCGGCACCCCAATCATCGACGCCAAAGAGCGAGGCTGCTATCTTTGCGGCGCGCTTCCTTGCGTGCTCGCCTGTCCAAGCGGCGCGCTCAGCCACGAAATGAACGAGCCTAAAAAGGTTGCGATGGGTATCGCCGTGATTGAAAATTTAGACGCCTGTTTGGCGTATCGCGGACAGGTTTTAAAACAGGACGATCTGCGCCTAAAGCCCGCCAAGACCGAGCAGGAGCGCGAGCTAAACTCAGCGCTGGCAGCCAAAGAGGGCAAACTCTGCGATCTATGCGCGTCGCTGTGCCCTTACCCGCAGCCGCTTGATGCCATAGCTATGATAAAAGCGGGCGCGCATTTCGCCCCGCAGATCCGCAGCGCTTGCGTCGGCTGCGGCGCGTGCGCAGAGCTCTGCCCGGCGCGTATCATCGAGATAATCCCGCGGGCGGATTACAAATCAATCTATGAAGGAAAACAATGAAAAACTCCATTAAATTCTACCTCTGCTCGCTAGCTGTGGCGCTTTTGCTATGCGGCTGCGGAGATGACGGCGATTCAGGCTCTGCCGCGACAAGCTCCGCAGGGCAAAATTCCGTCTCGCAAAATTCTGTAAGTTCAAATTCTACGCCGCAGAGCGTGGAACAAAATCACGCTGCCAAGCCTCGCATAAGCGTCAAAAGCGGCGAAGCGCCCAAGAAGGACGATAAGTTCGTAAGCTACGATTTTTACGGCGAGCGAAAGGTAAATTTTAATCTAAACGGCGACGTGAACGAAACGACCAAAAATATCGTGGCGTATTCAAGCATCAGAAATCAATATGAAAAGCTAAATTTCGACCTGATGAAAAAACGGCTCGGGCACGATTTTATCCTGCGCTGCTCGGCGTGCCACGACGACTACGCCAACGGCATCATCGGTCCGTCGCTTCTGGATAAAACCGACGCGCAGATCGTGGATATGATTAAAAAGTATAAATTCAAAGAAAAGCCTAATCCTCTTATGGTGCAGCTCGTAAACGGCATGAGCGAGCAGCAGATAGAGACGATGGCGAAAGAAATTTACGAGTTCAACCGACAATTTAAGGAGCAGAAATGAAACCGGGCAAAATTTTAGCTTTGATTTTAGGCGTCGCGCTGATCGCGCTGATGATCTTTATGGCTAGTTCGGACGATTCTAGCGCGCCGCAGCAAGAAGTCAAGCCGCAAACGCAAGCCAAGCCCGCACCGCAGAGCAAAAGCGTCGATCTTATCGATGATAAGGACGTGAAAAATATTAAAATTTTACAGCAGAGCGTCAAAGAGCGCGATTTCAAGGTTAGTAGCTCCTATCTGGTAAGCTGCGCGCCCTGCCACGGCGATGACGGACGCGGCAAGATCGCTCCGCCGATCGGAGGCAAGAGCAAGGATCAAATTTTAGCAAGCCTCAAAGATTATAAAGCGGGTAAGATCAAAAACAGCCTAATGAGCGGGCTTTTAACCAACGTAAGCGACGAGAGCCTAGATAAGCTCGCGGATGAAATTTCAAAATTTAAAGAGTAGCTCTTGGATAAATATAATTCGCGATGCACGATCAAAAATACGAGCTTTTTCTCGACCTTCGCGCTTAAAAATAAAAGCGGCAAATGGCGCCCCAGCATTCGGGCTCTGCGCTACGCTACGGTATTTTTGGTGCATCTACTTTTCGTGCTTTCCTTTCGCGCGGATATTCAAATTTTAGAGGGCGACATCAGCGGCTCGCGGATACTTGGCTTTCACCTAGCAGATCCTTTCGCGACTCTTGAGGTGATCGCCGCGCACAAGGATCTGCCGATAAATCTGCTCATCGGCTCGGGCACCATTTTGCTGTTTTACTTCATCGCGGGCGGCAAGGCATTTTGCTCGTGGATCTGCCCTTACGGAGCGCTTAGTGAGATCGGCGAGAAGCTGCATAATACGCTAATTTCAAAGCACGTCATCAAGGAGCGCGCCCTGCCTCGCGGTATGCGATATGCGATCTGGGCGCTGTTTTTGCTGCTAAGCGCGATTACGGATCTACTCGTTTTTGAAATTTTTAACGTAGTTGGAATTTTATCGCGCCTCATCATCTACGGCTTCTCGCTGGCTGGGCTTTGGATCGTTTTTGTGTTTTTGCTCGAAGTGTTTTTTAGCAGGCGAGCATGGTGCACTCATCTATGCCCGCTAGGCAGCACCTATTCGCTTGCGGCCAAAGCAAGCCTTAGCAAGATTACTTGGGATAAGAACAGATGCGATCACTGCGGCGTTTGCCAAGACGTCTGCTTCGTCTCGCACGTGTTAGACATCACCAAAAAAAAGGCATCCGAAAACCTAGGTGATAAGAGCAAATTTATGCTAAAAGGGATCGACTGCACGCTGTGCGGACGCTGTATCGACGTATGTCACCAAGACGCACTGAGTATCGGCAATAAGCTAAAAGATATGATCTAAGGAAGCCTATGATAGAGATTAAAAACGTAAGCAAGAAATTCGCAGATCAATTCGTTTTAAAAGATATCGATCTAAATATCGATGATGGCGAGCAAGTGCTTTTCGTCGGGCAAAACGGCGCGGGCAAAAGCTCGCTGATGCGGACTATTTTAGGCGAATACATACCCACAAGCGGCAGCGTAGCTATCGACGGATTTGATTCGTTTAAGCAGCGCAGCCGCGCACTACGCGGTATCAGCTTCGTGCCGCAAACTCCGCCGCCGCTTAAGCTAAGCCTAAATGAGCTCATCTATTTCGCCGAGCGCACAGCCGACGCAAGCAGAGCAGGCATCGTAAAATTTTGCGACGAAATGGAGCTTGATCTAAGTTTAAATTTAAACAAGCCTTTCCATAAGCTATCCGGCGGTATGAAGCAGAAATTTTTAATCGCACTAGCATTCGGCAGAGCTAGCAAGGCGATGATTTTCGACGAGCCGACAGCCAATCTCGATCCGAGCGCGCGCGAGCATTTTAAGACGCTTTTGCACAACCACGCAAAAGATAAGAGCTTGATCTTTATCTCGCACAGGCTCGAGGAAGTGGGAGGACTGGTAAAAAGAATGATTTGTATGGATCTAGGGAGGATCGTAGATGACAAAAATGTTTAAATTTTTACTTTGCGCACTTGCGGCGCTTACGTTTTTAGGCTGCGGCGACGAGAAAGACTACGGCAACGTCCACTACGACAGAGACGTATGCGAGCATTGCCAGATGGCGATCAGCGATAATCGCTTCAGCGTCGATGTACGCGTGGACGGCAAAAACCACTACTTTGACGACATCGGCTGCTTAGTGGATTTTATGGTTACCAACGACAAGCTAAACTGGCTGAAGGACGCCAAAATTTACATCAACGACGCTAGCGGCAACGGCGAGTTTATCGACGCACGCACGGCGCACTTTTATCGCGGTTTTAAAACCCCTATGTCGTTTGGCTGGGGCGCGTTTAAAAACAAGCAAGAGGGCAAGCAAGACTTCAGCTTCGATCAGGTAGTCGCGGCGCTTAAAGCAGGCGGCGGCTCGCACGGCATGGGGATGGGCGATATGGGTCGCGATGCGCACGGCGATATGGGAAGCATGCACGACCATGGCGATATGGGCAGCATGAAAGATCCTCACTCCGCAGAGCACGGCACAAGCGAGCCAAAGCACGATATGAGCGGTATGGAGCACACTTACGGCTCAGATCATGGCATGGGCGGCGATGCGGGCAGCACGACGCACTCTCAAGGCGCGCCGCACGATATGGGGCAGATGCACGAAAGTAACGACACTGCGCACGATATGCCTTCGGGGCACGCGCATTAAGGACGTTTTAGCTAAGGCGAAATTTTAAACGGCCTATGTTTTGCGCTAAATTTAAAGCGTAAAATTTCAGCGTGCCTCCCGTGCCGCCATCGATGAGATAAAATTTTACTTTGCAGCGTCGTGAATGACGGATAATAGGCGACACTGAACGACGCGCTGTTTGCAAGCGCCGCAAGGGAGCCGTAAATTTAAAATTTATGCGCGAGGCGCAGTCGCAGGCGGCGGATAAAATTTCGCCGCCTGTTTAAACGCTAGACGGGCGAAATTTAAGGCTATAAATCCGCGCCGCAAAACGAGGCTAAAATTTAAAGACGAGCGCATTTAAGCCGCGCGAGCAATCTAAATTTAAAAAGCGCACCGAGGCGCAATAAAGGAAAAGAATGAAAAATTTACTCACCATCGCCGCTTTGGACATCAAAGAGTCCTTTCGCTCGCGCTGGTTTTTGCTCTATCTGCTGATCTTTAGCGGGCTCGTGGCGGCGTTTTTCATCACGGGGGTGACCGACTCGCGCGTGCTCGGTTTTAGCGGGCTTTCGCGACTGCTGCTGCTGTTTATTCAGATCTGCATCATCATCCTGCCCGTCTTCGTGCTCGTAACCACCAGCAAGGCGATCCTAGCCGATCGCGACCTAAACATCCTCGAATACCTGCTAAGCTTTCCGATCTCGCAGGCGCAGTATTACTACGGCAAGGCGCTAGGACGGCTATTTGGAGTGTTCGTGCCGATATTTTTGTCGCTGCTGCTTGCGATCGTTTGGGGCGCGATCAAGGGCACGGGCATTCCGTGGGCGATCTGCCTGCTTTATACGGGGCTGCTTTTTAGCTTGTGCGCGGCATTTTTGGGGATCGCGTTTTTGATCTGCGCCGTCTCAAAAAGCCAAGAAATGGGGCTTGGGCTCGCATTTTTCGTCTGGCTTTTCTGCCTTGCGTTTTTGGATCTCGTGCTGATCGGACTGCTCGCAAAAACGGGCGTAAACGAAAATCTGATCTTTGCAATCGCCCTAGCAAACCCGATGGAGGACTTCCGCATCGCCGCTATTAGCCTGTTTGATCCCGATCTTGCAGTCATCGGCACGACGGCGTATTTCATCCTAGATCACTTCGGGCGCGGGCCTTTCATCGCCTTTTCGCTACTCTACCCGATCGCCCTCGGTGCAGCGAGCCTCGTTTTGGGCTATTTTATCTTTAGATCGAAGGATTTGGCATGAAATTTCCACTCATTTTGGCGGCATTTATAGCGCTTTGCGGCGCAGCTGAGATACAAAATTCCGCGGCGCAAAGCCCTAGCTCGGCGCAGAATTTAGGCGCATCAGATAAGACAGGCTCTGATTCGACGCAGAATTCTAAAAGCATGCGCGATCTTGCGTGGCTAAAAGACGTAAATCTCACCTGCGCCAAATACGGCATCGATACTAGCGCGCATCCGGAATTTCGCGCTTACGCAAGGCTCAAAGACGGTAGCGCGCTCGCGTTTGCTTCGCCCAAGGCGATGTTTGCGTATTTTTTCGAGGGTGAGAGCTCGGGCGCAAATTTTAGCGGAGCTTCCACTGGAGCGAATTCTGAGAGCAAAAATCCTGCTAGCAGCAATTTAGTCGAGGCAAATTCCGCTAACGCGAATTCCCGCAAGGTAAATTCCACCGATGCGAATTTCGGCGGTGCGGAGCTTTATGTCACCGATTACGCAAGCGGCGAAATTTTGCGGGCACAGGACGCGTTTTATGTATTCGGCAGCGTGCTGCAAAGCGCCAGAGGCGACGATCTCATTACATTTGCGAGATTGCGCGACGCGCAAGACTTCATGCGCGAGAAAAAGGGGCATAAAATTTTGCAGTTTCGAGAAATCTCCGCCAAGCTGATCGATTATCTAAGATGATCGAGCCGCTTGGCAAAATTTAAATCCAGCTATTTTAGTATATTTTATTCATAAAATTTTATCTTTTATTTTAGTGCGCTATTAAGGGAATTTAAAGCAATTAAAAAATACAATCACGTTAAATTTTATCTATAAGAATTAGATAGTGTATTCTTTTAGTATATTTATCGAGGACTGCATTCTCGCTTATTTTTAAAATAAATTTTAAGGAGACGTCATGGCAAATGACAAAATCGCAAAACAAAAAGGCTCGCATAAGAAGGCTTCGACGGATGAAAATTCTGCTGCGAATACGGGAGAAAATTCCGCCGCAGACGCGCCCAAAAGCTCCGCTGCGTCTGTTTTTGGTAACAGCGCAAATAGCGCTCAAAATTCCGCTGCAAATTCTACGACTTCCGCCTCACATGCTCGCGACAAAATTTCTAAAAATCGCGCCGCAGGTGAGAATTCCTGCGACGAGTGCGATTGCGAAGCCAAAAATTCCGCACCGAGTTACGATGATAGCGCAAGCTCTGCTTCAAGCACGAACTTTGCGGCACGCTCAAGCGCTCAAAGCGCAAGCAACGCTCAAAATTCCGCGATAGGCTCTACGACAAATTCCATGGCTGATTCTTTGACAAATTCCATCTCAAATCCTGCGAAGAGCCCAAGCAGCGAAGACCACTTCTCTTGCTCGCACGAACATAGCGATAGCTCCGCAATCCACTCGCATCTACACGACGAAGATCTTGCGACCCACCCACACGATCAAGAAGAAAACCTCGCAGCTTATTTGCACGAATACGGCGCAAATTCTGCGGCGTCTTCGCATGAGCGCGACGAGGATTCCGCCATCAGCTCGCACGAGCACGATAAACATTGCCATGATCACAAGCCCCACTCTCATCGCGCGATTATCGGATTTGACGAGCACGGCATCCCAAAAGTTTTAGTGCCCGCAGAGGCTAGTCCGCACCCCCATAAAGACGCGCAGGGCAATCTTTTCGAGCATTTTCACGAGGCGGAATTTACGGCGGATTATATGAAGGCGGTGCTTGAATACAAAAAGACCTTCCCCACAAAACAAGAAGTACTTGAGAAAACCCCTGATCCCGCCGTGCGCGAAATGATGCTTAGGATGGAGCAGATCGGCGTAGATACGGCGTTTGATCGTTTCGATAAACAGATGCCGATGTGTAGCTATGGGCTTACCGGAGTATGCTGTAAGATCTGCAATATGGGACCTTGCAAAATTACTAAAAAGGCCGATCGCGGCACTTGCGGTGCAGACGCCGATCTCATCGTGTCGCGCAACCTACTGCGCTAAGTAGCTGCGGGCGTAGCTCAACACGGCGCGCACGCCAGAGAGCTTTTATTATCGTTAAAATGGGCGGCGCAGGGGAAATTAGATCTGCCCATAATAGGCGAATACAAAATCATCAATACCGCCAAAGCCTTTGGAATTCCAACTGAAGGCAGAGAGTTAAAAGAGGTAGCGATTGAGCTTGCCGATACACTTTTAACAGATCTTTCGCAAAGCAGCGGCGAGTATAAAACCATCACTGCGCTCGCACCCAAGGAGCGTCAAGAGGTATGGCGCAAGCTGGATATCTTGCCGATTAGTGCGTATAACGAAGTCTTTGAGGCATATCACCGAACGGGTGTAGGCACGGACGGAGACTGGCGCAGCGTGATGCAGCATCTTTTGCGCTGTGGGCTTGCTTTTACATTTACTGGCGTAGTAGCTGCAAATATCGCTACGGATGCGCTATTTGGCGTAGGAGATCGCGTAACTTCTAAAAGCAATATGGGCGCACTCAAAAAAGGCTGGGTCAATATCGCCGTGCACGGACATCTGCCGACATTAGTAAGCCTAATAGTGGAGATCGGAAATTCTAAGGAGTACCAAGACAAGGCTCGCGCAATAGGAGCGCAGGGTATCGCATTTTACGGCGTGTGCTGTTCAGGACTATCGGCGATGTATCGCAATTGGGGCGTCGTACCGCTCTCAAACGCCGTAACTGCCGAACTCGTCATAGGCACGGGCGCGCTTGATCTGTGGGTTGCCGATGTACAAGATGTCTATCCTGCGATCATGGATGTGGCTAACTGCTTCCAGACCAAGGTCGTTACCACAAGCTCATCAGCTAGGCTTCCCGGAGCCGAACATATCGGCTACGATCATCACCATAGCAATATCGCCGAGACTAGGAATTTAGCACGTAAAATTCTAGACCGCGCATTGCAATCTCACGAAAAGCGCAAGGGGCTGCCGGTATATATTCCGCCGTACGAAGTCGAGGCCGAAGTGGGCTTTTCGGTAGAATTCGTCCATAAGCACTACGGCGGCATGGAGCCGTTAGCGCACGCGCTAAAAAGCGGTGAAATTTTAGGCATCGTAAATATGGTCGGCTGCACCAATCCTAAAGTGCCTTATGAGCGCGCTATCATAGATGTCGCACAAACCCTAATCGAAAATAACGTCCTAATCCTAACCAACGGCTGCGCGTCGTTCCCGCTAATGAAGCTGGGCTTTTGCCAAAAAAGCGCGTATAAAAAAGCAGGCGCGTCGCTGCGGGCGTTTTTAGAAAAAGACGAGCTTCCGCCGGTATGGCATGTGGGCGAGTGTATCGATAATACCCGCTCCAGCGGAATTTTCGCAGGTATCGCAGGAGTGCTAGGCAAAAATCTCTACGAGCTGCCGCTTGCCTTCACCTCTCCTGAGTGGGCGAACGAAAAGGGCGTCGATGCCTCGCTCGGATTCCGCCTGATGGGCATCGACTCGTATCACTGCGTCGAGTATCAAATCCACGGCTCCGCAAATGTCATACACTTTTTCAAAGAGGGCACCAGGCGAGCGCTTGGCTCTGTGATGCACGTAGATACCGATCCGGTCGCACTTGCGCTAAAAATGGTAAGCGATATGCGCTTAAAGCGTAAAGCTCTAGGCTGGCAGTAGCGACGAACGGATTCATTTCGCATCGCATTTTAAAGCGATGCGAAATTTCATGATAAAATTTAACCTCTCGCGGGCAAATAAAATCCCGCGTCCAAACGGCAA
>NZ_CALEDC010000195.1 GCF_937949835.1 uncultured Campylobacter sp. | reverse complement strand
ACAAATCCCTTGGATCGGCGATCTTTCCTGCGACGGCGCTAGCTGCGGCGACGGCGGAGTTTGCCAGATATACTTCGCTGCTGCGATCGCCCATGCGGCCGACGAAATTTCGATTGGTCGTGCTTACGCAGCGCTCGCCCACGCCCAAAATCCCCATATATCCGCCCAGGCACGCGCCGCAGGTCGGGTTGCTCACGACTGCGCCCGCTTCTACGAAAATATCCCACAGCCCCTCTTTTTGCGCGGCTAGAGCGATTTTTTGCGTCGCAGGCGTGATGATGAGGCGGGTTTTGCGCGCGACCTTGCGACCTTTTAAAATTTGCGCAGCGATCCGCAGATCGGAGAGCCTGCCGTTGGTGCAGCTGCCGATAAAGACCTGATCGACGGCGATATCATCGCGCACCGCCTCGCGCACGCTCTTGCCGTTGCTAGGCAGAAACGGATACGCAATCACCGGATCAAGCTTGCTTACGTCGATCTGCAAAATTTGCTCATAGTTCGCGCCCTCGTCGGAGTAGTGAAATTTTGGCTCGGCGCGCAAATTTTTATCCGCCAAAAATTCCTTCGTGATCTCGTCGACCGCGACGATACCGCTCTTGCCGCCCGCTTCGATCGCCATATTGCAAAGCGAAAATCTGCTATCCATATCCAGATACTCCAGCGCATCGCCGCAGAACTCCAAAGCCTTATAGCGCGCGCCGTCCACGCCGATGAGGCGGATAACTTCTAGGATCAGATCCTTGCCGTAGATGTGCGGTGCAGGCTTGCCGCAAAAGATCACTTTGATCGTAGGCGGTACTTTGAACCAATTCTTGCCCGTTATCATCGCAAAAGCTAGATCGGTGCTGCCCATGCCCGTCGCAAAGGCCCCAAGCGCGCCGTGGGTACAGGTGTGGCTGTCCGCGCCGATGATGACGTCGCCGGGCACTACGAGTCCCTTTTCAGGCATCAGCGCGTGCTCGATACCCATATCCTTTTCGTCGAAATAGTTTTTTAAATCGTGCTTGTAAGCAAACTCGCGTGAAATTTTAGCTTGATTTGCGCTTAAAATGTCCTTCGTGGGGATGTAGTGATCCATCACGATCGCAAAGCCGTCCGGGTTGGCGAGCTTTTTTGCGCCGCTAAGCTCGAACTGCTTGATCGAAATGGGCGTCGTGATGTCGTTGCCGATGACCATATCTATGGCGCTTTCGATGATCTGCCCCGCAAAAACCGCCTCGCCCACGTGCTCGCTAAAAATTTTCTCCGTGATCGTCTGCTTCATAAAATCTCCTTCATATCGGTTAAATTTGCGCGATTTTAGCTAAAAAATCATAAATTTTTGCAATTTTATGTATAATTGAGCCGCAAGGAGCGAGACGATGGAAATTTTAGATATTTTTGCAAACCGCAGAAGCGTAAGAAAATATACGGATACGCCGCTTGAGGATGAGGCGCTGGATAAAATTTTAAAAGCGGGCTTGCTTGCGCCGTCGGGGCATGCACGCCGCCCGTGGGAGTTCATCCTCGTGCGCGACAAACGGATGCTTGAGCGACTAAGCGCGTGCCGCAGCAGCGGAGCGGATATGCTAAAACAGGCCGCGGCCGCGATCGTCGTGATCGCAGATGAGCAGAAGCAGGACGTCTGGATTGAGGACTGCTCGGTAGCGCTAGGCTACATGCACCTTGCCGCAAGCGCACTAAATCTCGGCAGCTGTTGGGTGCAGGTAAGGCTGCGCGCCGCCGCGGACGGACGCAGCTGCGAGGAGTTTTTGCGCGAGGCGCTGGGCTTTCCGCTAAATTTCAAAGCAGAAGCGATACTAGCCCTCGGCGTACCGCAACAGCGCCCGAGCCCGCACGATCTGCAGAAGTTAAATTTAGCCAAAATCCACAAAGAGAAATTTTAACGCGTATGAAGTATCAAAACTTAATTCAAATTTGCGAGTATCTGCAAGGCAAAAAATTTATCTCGCACATAAAACGCACGGGCGATAATCTTTTTAAAATTTGCTTCGACGGCGACGAGACGCTGTTTTTCGATATGAATAAATCAGGCTGCAATATCCACGAAAATGACGCTTTTACCGAAGGTAAGGTTTACGCGGCGCCCTTTGATGTGCTACTTGCCAAGCGCTTCGTAAAATCGCGCATCACTTCCGTTAGCGTGCCAGAAAATAATAGAATTCTATGTCTTAGCGTAAGCCAAAACGCAAGCTACAAAACCCAAGGCTCAAATATCTACTTCGAATTTACCGGGCGTTTTACAAACGTAATAATCACCGACGAAAATGATGTGATTTTAGAGGCGCTGCGACACTTCGAGACGGAATTTAGACAGATCAAGGTAGGAAGAAAACTCCGTCATCTACCGCCTGCAAATATTAAAGAAGCCTCCGTGCCAAAAATTTCGGACTTTAGAGCATTTTTTCGCGCGGAATTTAACGCGCTAAATGCGGATCGCTTAAACTCGCTCAAATCCGCAAAAATCACGGCGCTAAATAAAAAGCTAGACTCGGTGCGCGAGGCTTTAGGCTCTTTGCAAAGCAGCGCTGAACTACTGCGAAGCGCCGAGCTTTTAGGTGCGAAAGCTGCCTTGCTAAAAGAAAATATCTATAAAATTCCAACCAGCGCGCGAGAATTTACGCTGCAAAAAGAAGATGCCGAAGCGGTAGAATTTAAACTGCAAAAGCCTGCAAGCGCCGCTTTGGGCGAGCTTTACTCCGAGGCAAAGCGTCTGCGCCAAAAGGCTGCTAATATCCATATCGAAGAGCAAAATTTAAAGGAGAAACTCGCGTTTTATGAGAATTTAAAATCACTCGTCCTTGCTGCACAGGACGCACACGAGATCGAAATTCTAATGCCTAAGCGCACGCAAATTAAGCAAAAAAGCAAGGAAAAAAATAGCGAATATGTAGCGAACTTTTATCTAGGGGATTTTAAAATCAGCGTCGGTAAAAACGAAAAAGGCAATGAGTTCTTACTAAAAAATAGCTCCAAATCCGACTATTGGTTTCATCTTAAGGATATTCCAAGCGCACACGTCATCGTAAAGACAAATAAGCAAAGTCTAAGCGAAGAGGTGATCGAATTCGCCGCTAAAATTTGCGTGAGCTTCAGTGCAAGCGGCAGCGGAAAATATCTCGTCGATTACACCAAACGTCAAAATGTCAAAATCAACGAAGGTGCTTTCGTAAACTACGTAAATTTTAAAACAATCAGCGTTTTAAAGCCGTAATAAGCGAGCTTGCAGTATAATTATTCAAAATAAATTCCAAGGAAATTCTATGAAGCAAAGAATAATCACGGCAAGCATTTTACTCGCCGTATTTTTAGCTCTAATTCTCATAAACGCCAGGTGGCTAAATTTCGCCGTATTTGCGCTGATACTCGTGCTTGCGTTTTTTGAAAGCCTCAAATTATGGGGTCTGGAGGAAACTAGCAAAAAGTGGCTCGCGCTGGCGATCGCGTTTTTTGCGCTGCTACCATTTACGCAGACCGATGAGCCCTTCGTCTCGGCGCTAAAAGTTAGCATCCTAATGATCCTATGCGTCGCCTCTGTCGTAGCCTTTACTAAGGGCCCTAGCCTAAAGATCACGCTTCCTTTTATCTATCCCGTTGCGCCGATATTTTTTATGTGGGCGGCTTACGATGATTTCGGGGAAGTTTTTCACTTCGTTTGGCTGATCTTTATTATCGTAGCTAGCGATAGCGGCGCATATTTTATCGGAAGAGCCTTTGGCAAAACTCCGCTAAGCGCTAGCTCGCCGAATAAAACCGTAGAAGGCGTGCTAGGTGGTCTTGCGCTCGCGCTTATCGTTAGCCTCATTTATGCGCGCATCTTTACTAATATGCCGCCGCTTGAAATTTTAGGAAAAACCATCATCATAGCAATTTTTGGCGTGTTTGGCGATCTGTTTGAGAGCTACCTAAAACGCGCGGCGGGTCTTAAAGATAGCGGCGCGCTCTTTCCGGGACACGGCGGGATCTTAGACCGCATCGACGGCTATATGTTCGGCGCGATCGCGATGGCGATAGTCTATTCATGGTAGTTTTAGGCTCTACGGGCTCTATCGGCACAAACACCCTAGACGTAGCCGCGCGCAGCGGCAGTATGATCGAAGCGCTTAGCTGCGGGCGCAATATCAAGCTTTTAAACGAACAGATCGCAAAATTTCACCCAAAGCTCGTCTGTATCGCGGACGCGCAGCAAAAAAGCGAGGTAGATCACAAGCGCGTATTTTGCGGCGCGGATGGAATTTTACAGATGCTTGCGGAGTGCAAAAGCATGACCGTGGTAAACGCTCTCGTAGGTTTTGCAGGCATGATGCCGAGCTTAAAGACCCAAGAGCTCGGAAAGAGACTGTGTCTCGCCAACAAAGAAAGCCTGGTCGTCGGCGGGAAATTTCTGCAAACGGATAAAATTTACCCGATCGACAGCGAGCATTTCGGGCTGAAATTTTTGCTCAGCAATGCCAAAATCCCCGTTTCGCGCCTAATCATCACGGCTAGCGGCGGCGCGTTTTACGACGTGCCGCTAACGCAGCTGGGCTCGCTCACGCCGCAAAACGCCCTCAAGCACCCCAACTGGAAGATGGGCGCGAAGATCACGATCGACAGCGCCACGATGGCGAATAAGCTTTTTGAGGTGATCGAGGCGTTTTGGCTCTACGGCACGCGCGAGATCGATGCGCTTATCGAGCGCACCTCGCAGATCCACGCGCTAGTCGAATTTGCCGACGGCTCTACGACGGCGCACATTAGCAGGACCGATATGCGCCTAGCCATCGCGCACGCGATGTTTAGCGGCGACGTACGGGAGCAGATCACCGCGCCCGTGGATCTGTGCGCTTTGCGACCTATAGAATTTAAGCCGATCGACGAGATGAAATTTCAAATCTTTACCCTCAAAGACGCGCTGTTAGCAAACCCCGATCTAGGCGTTGTCATCAACGCCGCAAACGAAGCGGGCGTAAATGCGTTTTTGCAGCAGCGGTGCCGCTTCACCGACATTGCGCGCGTCGTGCTAAAGTGCGCGGAGAAATTTAACTCGCCTAGCGTAACGGATGCGGATGCGCTTGCGGCGGTGGATGCGAGCGTGCGAGCGTATGCAAACGAGCTGCTGAAATTTGACGGCAAGCTTTAAGCCTAGCTTTGTCTGCTTAAATTTAGAGGTTAAATTTGGGCTATCTTGCCGCAAGCGGTGAAATTTAGGATCAAAAATTGTTAGACGTACAAACTATCGTAAATTTGGAAAAAGAGCGCCGCAAGCTGCTGCAAAGCCGCATAAAA
>NZ_CALEDC010000194.1 GCF_937949835.1 uncultured Campylobacter sp. | reverse complement strand
ATCCCGCTTGCGCCCGCATCGCCCTATACCGCCAAATATATCGGCAATGAAATCGCGGGCGGTAAGCTAAATTTAAAACTTGCCTACAAAATCGACGATGGCAAGCTAAACGCAAGCAATGATCTAAATTTAGACCGCTTCGAGCTCGGCAAAGAGGTGCAGAGCAAGGATGCGCTGAGCCTTCCGATCGGTCTAGTCGTATCGATCCTAAAGGACAGCGACGATCAGATCGATCTTAGCCTGCCTCTAAGCGGCACGCTGAGCGATCCGAAATTTAGCTACGGCGCGCTCGTTTGGGGCGCGGTCAAAAAACTGCTATCTGACATCGTGTTAAGTCCGTTTAGATTTATGGGAAAGATCGCGGGCGTAGATACGAAAAAGCTCGAAAGTATCGATTTTGAGGCGGCGAGCAGCGAAATTTTAATCAGCGAAAGCTCTAAAATCGATGATTTGGCCAAGGTCACAAAAGCTAAGTCCGATCTTAAGATCATTCTAAACTCTGCGTATAACGAAAAGCTCGATACTCACGAGTTTAAAAGGCGCTCGCTGCAAAATACCCTCACGCTGATGTCCAATAAACAAGGCCTCTCCACGGATGAAGCCATAGCGGCGCTTAAGATCAAATACGATATCAAAGCTAGCGGCGATGAGGCGATGGAGGAGCTGATAAGCGCGCAGAAATTTACCCGTTCGCGTCTTGATGAGTTAGCCCTTGCCAGGGCGACTGCCGTGCAAGCGGCACTCGTGCAGCGCGGCGTAAGCGCCTCTCGCATAGAGATCAAAAAGCCGAGCGAAGCGGAGCTCAAACAAAACAGCTTTATCCCGCTAAGTCTCGGCGTAGAGAGGTAGTGTAAGCAAAATTTGGCTATACTAAGCGGATCAAATTTAAAGGAATGGCGATGATAAATATAGGAATTCACGGCGGAAGCGGCAGAATGGGCACGATGATCTACGAATGCCTGAAAAATTTCGATCAGGCGCGAGCAAGCGTGATCTACACGGTCGCGCCGCTTGATTATACGCCGAGCTGCGCCGCAAGCCGCAGCTACGACGAGCTTTTTGGCGGCTGCGACGTCGTGATAGACTTTACGATCCGAGACGGCGCGATAAGCTTAATGAAATTTGCGCTTTCGCACCCAAAGCCGCTTTGCATCGGCACGACGGCTCTGGGCGAGGAGGGCGAGCGGCTACTGCGCGAATGCGGCGCGAAGATGCCCGTACTGCACGCTACGAATATGAGCCTGGGCGTCGCGGTGCTAAACAAGCTCGTAGCGCTTGCTAGCAGGAGCCTGCGCGATTTTGACTGCGAAATTTTAGAGATGCACCACCGCCACAAAAAAGACGCCCCGAGCGGCACGGCGATGAGCCTTGCCGAGAGTGCCGCAAGTGCGCGCGAGCTAAGCTTAAAAGACGTGCGCGTAAGCGGTCGCGACGGGCTCATCGGCGAGCGCGGTAAGGACGAGATCGCCGTGATGTCGCTGCGCGGCGGCGATATAGTCGGGCGCCACACCGTGGGATTTTACGGCGAGGGCGAGTTCATCGAGCTAAATCATACGGCGACTTCGCGCGCGACCTTTGCCAGAGGCGCGATAAAGGCGGCGGTATGGCTAGCATCGCAAAATAGCGGGCTTTACGGCATCGACGACTGCTTAGGAATCTAGGCTTTGCGGCTAAATTTAAGAGGAAAAAATGCCAATCAAAGATGAAATTTTAAATTTTTTGTGCGAGCTCAAGCCCGAGCTTGAAAGCTTTGGAATTTACAAAGTCGGGCTATTCGACAGCTACGCCAAAGGCAGAGCGAATATCGCCGAGAGGTTTAAAATTTCAGCCGATCTATTTGATGAGGCGCCGGCAAAATGCCGGACGGCGAGCCGTCAATGATAAAACAAAATATAGATAAATTTCTAAAAAATAAAATTTAAGAGGTTAGAAAATGTGCGCAATCGTGGGAGTCATAAATTCCGAAGGTGCGGCTAAAACCGCGTATTACGGGCTTTTTGCCATGCAGCACCGCGGCCAGGAGGCAAGCGGCATCAGCTCGAGCTTCAACCATCATATCAAAACGATCAAAGCCACAGGGCTCGTGACGGAGGTTTTTAGCCCCGCGAGTTTTGAAATTTTAAAAGGCAACATCGCGATCGGTCACAACCGCTACGGCACCGCGGGCGCAGATAGCCTAAAGGACGCGCAGCCCGTTGCGGGCAACTACGCTTTGGGGGAGATCTCGATCGTTCATAACGGAAATTTGATCAATAAAGACGAAATTCGCCGCAAGCTCGTAAGCGAGGGGGCGATCTTTCAGTCCGGCATGGACACCGAAAACATCCTGCACCTCATCGCACGCAGTAAGCAGGAGCATCTAAAAGACCGCATCATCGAGGCGCTGCAACAGTGCGTAGGCGCGTATTCGCTTCTGATTTTAAGCCGCTCGAAGATGTTTGCCGTGCGCGATCGCTACGGCGTGCGTCCGCTCAGCATCGGCAGGCTCAAAGACGGCGGCTACATCGTCGCGAGCGAGACCTGCGCGTTTGATCTCGTAGGAGCCGAGTTCGTCCGCGACGTAAAGCCCGGCGAGATGGTGATTTTCGAAGAGGGTAAGGATGAGTTTAGCTCGTTTGAAATTTTAAAAGCTGCGGAGGCTAGAATTTGCGCGTTTGAATACATCTACTTCGCGCGCCCCGACAGCGTCGTAGAGGGCAAAAACGTATACGAGGTCAGAAAAAAACTGGGCGCGGCGCTCGCGCGAAAATGTAAAGAGCTAAAAGCCGATTTCGTCGTGCCCGTACCCGATAGCGGCGTGCCGGCGGCGCTGGGTTTCGCGCAAGAGAGCAAGCTGCCCTTCGAGATGGCGATCGTGCGCAACCACTACATCGGCCGCACCTTCATCGAGCCGACGCAAGAGGTGCGAAATTTAAAGGTTAAACTCAAGCTAAATCCGATCGCGGCGGAACTACACGGCAAAAGCGTCGCGGTGATCGACGACAGCATCGTGCGCGGCACTACGAGCAAAAAGATCGTCGAGCTTCTGCGCCATGCGGGCGCGGCGCGCGTACATATGTGCATCGCAAGCCCGGAGCTAAAGTATCCCGAACGCTACGGGATCGACACGCCGAGCGTGCGCGAGCTGATCGCCGCAAATATGAGCACGGATGAAATTTGCAAATTTATAGGCGCCGACAGCCTCACGTTTCTTAGCGTGCCTGAGCTCGTAGAAGCGCTTGGGAGCGAGCGCAAATACTCGCTCGTAAGCTTCGACGGCGATTATTTCATCAAAGACTAGCAAATTTAAAGGAGTAAACTATGACAAAATTTAAGATTAAGCGCGTTTATGAGAGCGCAGAGGAAGGGGATGGTTTTCGCGTACTATGCGACAGGCTTTGGCCGCGCGGCATAAAAAAAGACGCGCTGGAGCTTGATATGTGGGCGAAAGATATAACGCCTAGCACCGAAATACGCAAGCTTTTCGCGCATAAGCCTGAGAATTTCGCCCATTTTAAGGAGCTTTACTTAGCTGAGCTTGAGCAAAATCCCGCCGTAGCGGAGTTTTTAAAAGCGGTTAAAAACGAGCCGGTCGTCACGCTGCTATATGCCGCAAAGGACGAGCACTGCAACCACGCGATGATTCTGCGTGATTTTCTGCAAAGCAAGGTGCGCTGAAATTTTGGCACAAAACGCACCTCTAGCTGTATTTTAAAGCAAATGTAAAATCGCCTCGCTCACCAAAATCTATTCGTAAAACCAATGTACGAGGCATAGAATTCAGCGAACAAGGCGTAAGCGGAGCGCTCTTAAAGCCTTACCAGGCACGATTTGCGATAAATTTTATCCGGATGTACACTTCACAGGTGCGCATAAAACAAACGCTAAATTTTGCGTCAGAGCTCTAAAAAACGCAGAATTTTATAAAAAGCGAATAAAATTTCAAGGAAAATAACCCGATTTAATATGCAAATTTAGAATTTCATCTATTTTTTAACGCTATTTTTCATAATGCAAGCTAGGAATTTAAAAAGTGGGCTTAATATAAATTCGCAACAAATCAAATTAATTTCTTACATGCAGCATTTTTAAATTTCATTTAAGGATTTGCCGCTAACATTGCTCGTAATTTTTTACAAGGAGAAACAATGGCAATCAGTGCTAGAAATCAGCTTCACGTCGTAATCAGCGACGTAAAAATAGGTGCGGTAAATTCGCTAATCACAGCTAAAACCAGAGGCGGCGACGTGCTAAAAGCGACCGTTACGGTCGACTCCGAAAAAGCCTTAGATCTAAAGGCGGGCAAAGAGGCGGTATTTTTATTCAAAGCCCCAAATGTCATCATTTCAAAGGGAGAAAACGACCTTCGTCTAAGTGCTGTGAACCAGCTAAAAGGCAAAATCACCGCCGTTAAAGAGGGCGCAATCAATGCTGAAATCGATGTCAGAACTGCAGGCGGCGAAAATTTAAGCGCGATCGTCACAAACGGCTCCGTTAAAAATTTGGCGCTAGCAGTCGGCGACGAAGTAACCGCGATCATAAAAGCTACTCAAATCATCGTCGGCGTAAAATAATCCTGCATTGTGCGAACCGATGTGCACGCTTTAAACATCGCGAAATCAAGGAGCGAAATTTTATGAATTCTGCTCCTTCTTCAAAAATCTTTTTTGATAAATCAAATTTCGTAGCAGCTCAAATAGCGCTATAAGCGGTCTTTTCTCTCATGCGCGCAGATGCACCCCGCGCGACATCCAGCCCCAATCACACCAAGAAGCGGTCTTACCCTATTTTACCGCAGTGCGCATTTCGCGCAGGCTTTGCATACATGCAGTACGCAAGCCCACCCACGCGAGATATTTATGAAACGCAGACCCCTCTTCACTCTGCCCGCTCGCCTATAACGATGCGCTTTCATATTTTACGCGCTCGTGACACGCCGCCGCTTTACGCAGTAGCGATCAATCCTCGCACAGATATCCGTACCGAGAGGGCGGACCGATCCAGATTAAAGCAAGCACGCACTAACCGCGCCCGCCGATAGATAGCAGCACGGACAGATCATCGAGCCGATCGCCTCGCCCTAAACCCGAGCGTTTTTTGAGCTTTTACCGATCGGCTCGTTAAAAGGCGTAGATTCCGCGGATAAAATCACTCTCGTAAAATTTCGGCTCATAGCCGCGGGTAGCGGGCATTTGCTTTGCTAAATTTGATACTCGCCGGGGCTTAGTTCGCCTCGCAAAAGCTTGCCAAAGCGTGCGGCTGCGGCATCTACGGCATCGTCGCCAAACTCGCCCGGCTCAAATCCGCTGCTGACAAACGGCACAGCAAAGTCCATCCCGCAGTAGTTTGCTGCGATCTTAAGCGGCGTTAAAATTTCATCCAGGCTAAAGCCGATAGCACCCTGTTTGGAGTACTCGCCAAGCGGGGTGCTGACGCTTAGCGCAAGCTGCAAGACCTTGCCCTTAAGCGCGCCGGAGCCCACCAGCTCGTGCGAAAAGACGGTGTCAATATAGGCTTTTAGCATAGGCGGCACATTTAGCCAGTACATCGGGTACAAAAATACGATGCGATCCGCGCCGCGTAGCGCGTCTTGCTCTGCGCGGGCGTCAATGCGAGCAGTATCGGTGCCGTAAAGTCCCTCCAAATGGCGCACCTCTACGCCAGCAGCGCCCTTTGCGACCTGCGATAGGGCTTTGTTCACGCGCGAGGCGGCGAAATTCGGATGCGATAAGATCACGAGCGTTTTCATGTTATTTCCTTTGTTAAAATTTGCAGAATCATATCGTTAAAAAGCTAAAAGTAGATTAAGCGGGCGTTATTTTGCTTGTGAGGAATGGGATTTGCGTGGCACGATAGATAACTAAGCACTCTCTTACCATACTGTCTCAAGGCACGCGCTACAAAATGTTTTTACGCATGCCGCAAAGCACAAGCTTCCAGAATTAGTCTCGTCTAGAACGATCTGCTTACGATTCGCCCGATGCGTGTGCAGCTGCGGCACGGAGCAAAATTTCATCCAAAGCAAGGATAAATTTATGAAAAAAGATTAAAATTTAGCCGCAACTTGGGCTACGAGCCCGAAAATTTCAAAAAAAGGACACGATATGCAGAGAAAAACACAGATCGAAGGCGAGTTCAGCACAGAGGATCGCGAGCGCAAAATCACGCTGCAAGCAGGAGACGTAGCACCCGCTTTTACGCTGCAAAACGCCGACGGAGCGAGCGTCGCGCTAAAGGACTTCGCGGGTAAGAGGGTCGCGCTGTATTTTTACCCCAAGGATAACACCCCCGGCTGCACGACCGAAGCGTGCGAATTTAGCGCCGCGTACGATGATTTCATCGCCGCAGACTGCGTGATCGTCGGCATCAGCCCCGACAGCGCCAAATCCCACGCGGGCTTCATCGCCAAGCAGAGCCTAAAGCACATCCTGCTGAGCGATCCGCAGCACGAGGTAGCCAAGCTATACGGCGCGTGGCAGGTGCGCAAAAACTACGGGCGCGAGTATCTAGGCATCGTGCGCTCGACCTTTCTGATCGGCAAGGACGGCAAAATTTTAAAGGTCTATAAAAGCGTCAAGGCAAAGGATCACGCCGCAAAGGTGCTTGCAGATCTGCTAGCTGCGGGGAAATAAAGCGCCAAGCCAGCGTTTTGAAATAGAACTCTAGCGCATTTTGCACTAAGCTTTAATTATGAAATTTATGCGCTGAAATTTGTTATGGAATTTCGGCGTCAAATTTAAGCGCCGAAGCTTCGGCATTAAAATTTGGTCTTGAAATTTTGCCTTAGAATTCTGCCGCTAATTTGAAAATAAAATTTCAAAGCGGAGTTCTATCTGCGATTTTAGCGGCAAATTTTATCGCCCTAAACCAAAATTTTAAAGGAAAAATATGAAAAATTTAATCATTCTAGCTCACCCCGACATCGAAAATTCGCTCATAAACAAGCGGTTTTTGGAAGAGGCTGCCGTGCAAAGCTTCTAGGAGCTTATCGCTATTTTCCTTGCCGCACTTACGGACAAAAACGCCGCA
>NZ_CALEDC010000193.1 GCF_937949835.1 uncultured Campylobacter sp. | reverse complement strand
GATGAAAAGGCGGGCTTTAACGTCATAGACGGCGGCAGCTTGATGTTTGCCAAAAACCCGCAAAGCGGCGCGTGGAGCCTGTATTATGATTTCGATTAGGCGCGCGAAAGGCTTTAGCTTGCTTGCAAAATTCCGCCGCTTTAAATAGACGCTCGTGCCGAGTAGATTTACGATGGAATTTTATCGGCGCGCGGCCTTGAACCCGCTCGGCGCGGATTAAATTTAGACGGCGCCCGATCTAGGTTAAATTTAAGCCGCCGAGAAGCGAGCCAAATAGTTGCAGACGCGCCGAATACAGCGAGCGGGCTGTGAAAAATCGGCGCCGCAAAATTTTAAAATTTTATAACTGAGATTTTGGGTTCGAGCTTAAAATTTAAGGCGCGCTTGAAATTTTAACCCGTAAATTTAAAGGAGCGAAAATGAACGCAAACGAACTTGCAAACATCTGGCGCAGGCCGATCTACCTGCCATATCTGCAAGAACCGCTCACGCCCGAGTCGCTGAGGGCCGCGGAGGAGGAGCTAGGACACGCCCTGCCGCGCGAGCTCGCCATAATGCTGAGCGTGCAAAACGGCGGCTACCTGCGCTACGAGCTAGAGGGCTACCCGCTGGACGCCATCAGCGGCATCGGCGAGGCGCATCCGTCGCTTACGCGCTTTAGCTGGGGCGAGGAGCGCGAGTGCGTGAGCTTCGAGCTTGACGGGCTGGTGCCGTTCAGCGGCGACGGGCATTGGTATCTGTGCCTGGACTACCGCGCCAGCGAACAGCCTGCGGTCGCCTACATCGACGTCGAATGCGATGAGCAAAGCATCATCGCGCAGGATTTCGCTTCGTTTTTGGCGCTTTTGCGGCTCGACACGGGCAGCAAGATCGCGCTGCAAACGAGGCTCGATCTAGACGGCACGAAGGCGCGGCTGGAGGAAATTTTGAGCGTGCGAGCTAAAGCCGCCGATCCGCAGCTTTACGGCTTTAGCGTGTATAATTTTGCTCGCGAGGGCGGCATGCTGAGCCTTAGCCCGAACGAGGTTCGGCTCGGATTTGCCAGGCGAGGCGAGCGGCGGTTTAAAGAGCTTAAAAACTTCAGCGAGCCCGCCCTGCGCTATGCTGAGCTGGACGCGGGCGCGATGATACTGGACGTTTTCAAAGAGGAGCTAATGGATGAAATTTTGCGCGAGCTTAAGAGCGCAGGCTTGTGCGCACAGAGCCTAAAAGACGCGATCGGCGCGTAGGCTTTCGCGATTGGGAGTGTAGATTTGTGTCGGCTGCGGCGCACGCTTGTGCAACCAGCAATGCGGACTTGCGAGCGTAAATTTAGCTCGCGGCG
>NZ_CALEDC010000192.1 GCF_937949835.1 uncultured Campylobacter sp. | reverse complement strand
TTTATACTGAAAGTAAGATCGAGTTTATCGGCTATTTTCTGGCAAAATGCAGTATCGCTTAGGTCGTGTTGCTCTAGCTCTACAACCTCGTTCATCCGTTTAAAATTTATTTTAGTTTTTAATCCGTTTTCACTCGCTATATTTTCGATTACCTTTTTATAGCTTAAACCTAGGTGCGATCTTGATTTCTTTTCTTTTAGCGCACTCATAAAATTTGCTGCGATCGCTTCTATCTCGTAGCTCTTTTTATACTTCGTTTTGATTGTAGCGATAGTGAAAAATCCCAGAAAGAAGTCATCGATATAAATTTCTATGCTATCTTTAAATCTAGGTTTCGCGGCGCCATATCCTAACGTGATATTTAGTTTATCCGTTTCCTTACCTTCGTTGTCCTCGATACTGATATTTATCCAATCCATAGCCTCCGTTTTATCCATACCGTTATATAAAATTTGCACCTTAGGCTTTTTAAAGTCAGCATTCATTCCCATAAATATTTTTCTTTTTTTTTTTGCTTCTTTTTTATATCCGGGAAATAGAAGATATCTCCGCCTTTTAAAACTTCTTTGGTTAATAGATGCTCATTTTGCCTTAAAAACTGCGAATACACATCCGTATCCAAAGTTTGGTAATGCTTATAGCACAGCATATCAAGTGCATCGCCATCTTTTGCAAGATACTTCATTTTTTTAGCTCCTCGGTAAAAATCTGCTCGGCTTTTTTTAATAACGTATCGATATTTTTTGCTGCAAAGTCATATAGACTGGGTTTCATTTTAGTAGATACGAAATAGCTCCTTTTAGATTCTTTGAAATTCCCGCTATATACTCCGAAAATATCGCTTTTAATGCTTTTTGAACTGATGATTATGCCGCCCTTTCTTGTACGAGGTTTTACAAAACCGCCTCTTAGCAATTTTTGCGTTCTAGAATTTATCGATATGACTACCCCGAAACGCGTAGTTTTTCCATGTGGCAGCATAGTAGGAGTTATGTTATTGTCGTAAGTTTTGATATTAATGCTCATATTGTTAAAAGACGCTTTTATATATTTCGAGGAGCGGGTGTTTTGTATCTTTTCTTTTCGAACGGATATATCTTGGAGTATGAGATTGGTTTGCTCTTTCTTGATCTTTGAAAGTGTCCTATTCATCGCATTGACGATATCTTTTTGCAGGCGATTTAATACGGCTTCGTTTGACTTACTCAATGATAAATCCTGAAATTTGTAATTTTTTAGTGTAATACGTAATACCACCAAGCTCGGTTTTTACGAAATTAGATACGCTTTGAATCAGCTTAGTGATAAAAATTTGTTTATTATCTATTAAATCAAAGCTGGAGATATTAAGCGGATCGCCCTTTTTTACAAGACTTTCGAAACCTAAAAACTCCAAAACGTTGTTTAACAGTATGGTAGCCTCGAAATTTATCTCCTCCTCGAATCCGCCAAGATGCGTATAAATGGGCTTTGTAATGGTTTTTTGCTTGTCATAATTGATACTTGTAGTTT
>NZ_CALEDC010000191.1 GCF_937949835.1 uncultured Campylobacter sp. | reverse complement strand
TTTAAAAACTCGTTTTAGCGAAATTTCAAAAACAAGCCCCGGCGTAAATTTTAAAAGCGGCACGGCTGTGTCAAAATTTTAAAACCGCGCCTGTAAAAGTGATGAAATTTAAAAATTTTATAAAGGAAAACGATGGAAAAAAAAGAGATTTCACTTAAAACCAAAGGCGGCAAGAGCGCTAAAATCGACTTTTTGTATCAGTTCGACGATTCGCTGCCGGTGGCGAGCTTCAAGTTAATTTTTAAAGCAAGCGGCGCGGTGAGCGAGAAGACCCTGGGCCTTGCGCGCATCTGCGCGGGCGTTTTGGGCGAGGGCTCAAAGACGCTAGGAGTGAGCGAATTTCACCGCAAGCTCGATATCCGCGCGGTCGAGATCAGCGCCGCGAGCAATTTTGAGACCTTCGGCATCCAGCTAAACTGCCTAAAAGAGCACTTCGATTTCGGCCTAGATATGCTACGAGAGCTGCTTAGTGAGCCAAATTTAACGCCCTCGGTGCTCGAAAAGCTAAAAATGCAAACCATAGGCGAGATCGCCGTGCTAAAAAGCGAGTTTGATTACATCGCGACATGCAACCTAAAAGCGCTTCTATATCCGCGCACGCGGCTCGAGCGGCCGCTTATAGGCGACGAGGCGAGCATAGAGCGGATCACTATGAAGGACGTGCGGGAGTTTTTCGCCTCGCTGAGTTTAGAGAATTTATACGTCGTTTTATGCGGCGACGTGAGCGATAAAAACCCGAAAATTGCTGAAATTTTAAGCCTTTTTGCAAGCGGAGAAAAGCGCGAGCTACCGTTTTTCACGCCGAGCGATGCGAAAAAGATAAAGATTCAAAAGGAGCAGACGCAGCAGGCCTACATCTACTTCGGCGCGCCCTTTACGCTACCGAAGGAGCAGGAGTTCATCGCAAACACCGCGCTTTTCGTGCTCGGAAGCAGCGGTTTCGGCAGCAGGCTGATGGAGCGCATCCGCGTCAAGCACGGCCTTGCGTATTCGGTCTATGCGCGCGGCGATTTCGAGCTTAGCCGCCGCGAGTTTTGGGGCTATCTGCAGACCAAAAATGAAAATTTGCAAAACGCCGCCGCGCTCGTAAAAGAGGAGATCGCAAAATTTATCGCATCTGGCGTGAGCGAAGAGGAGCTAAAAAGCGCAAAAAAATTCCTAATCGGCAGCGCCGTACTGCAAAAAGAGACGATGTTTAAGCGCGCGGCGATCGCACAGAGCGAGTATTACAAGGGCTACGCATTCGGCGAGTTCGAGCGAAATTTAAAGCGCATCGAGACGCTAAAACTCGGGGCGCTCAACGATTTCATCAAGTCGCACGACGAGATCATGAACCTAAGCTTTTCCGTCATTTGCGACGAGGCCGCCGCGAAAAAGGGGCTTAAAATTTAGCCCGTCGCGGCACAGCGAGTGCATACTTGCGACCGGCCTAAAATTTGGGTAAATTTTAAAATTTGTAAAGCGGCGCGGACGATATTAAGGCGCGAACGGCGCTAAATTTTACTTTTTTGCTCCGTTTGCGGACGGCTTGCGTTAAATTTAAAACCGCGCTTGCGTCGCGCTAAAATTTTCGGAGCTTTGCGAAAGCGGTGAGCTATCGTAAGCGAGCAGGGAATTTTAAATTTTCGGCGCAGACGGCGCTAAATTCTGCTTTGCGCTCCGTTTCCCTACGGCTTGTGCGCTCAAATTTAAAACGGCGGTCAAGTCTGCGTGCTTCGTACGGCGCGGCAAATTCAAAGAAAATTTGCGGGCGCGTCGACGTGGAGCAAAATTTATGCGCGATCTTCGTGTCGCAACCCAGGCATACGGCCTCCATGCGAGCAGATTTTAAAATTTGCGCGCGGCGGACAAATCGCTATTTGCTCGCAAGCGGATCGCTGCCGTTTTGCGCCGCACCGGCGGTTTGGATGAGCTCTTTCGGCTTGCGAGCCGCCCGATTAAATTTTAAAACTGCACTCGCGACGCGCGATCGGCGGCGAGCAGAGCTTACGCGGCAC
>NZ_CALEDC010000190.1 GCF_937949835.1 uncultured Campylobacter sp. | reverse complement strand
CTTCCCTCTTGCCCTCCTGCTTCGTGCCGTTGTTTACGTCTTGCTTCTCGCCGCCGTTTGCGCCCTGCTGCGCGGAACTTTTTAAATTTACGGCGCCTGCGGAGGCTTGTCCATCAAAATTTTGCTCGTTAGAATTCTCACTACTTTTTAAATTTACGCTCTCGCTACGGATAAAATTCTCTCCCGCGCCGCCTGCGGTAAAATTCTCGCTCGTATTACTATCCGCATTGCCGCCCGCGATGAAATTTTTAAAATTTCCGCCGCTGCGAGCGAAAGCCAAAAACGCCTCGAAAATATCGCCGTGCATGCGAAAATCGCGCCGCTGTAAGCAGCCGAGCCCGAGCTGTGCCATCTCGCCATCAAGCAGCATCGACTTTATGATCTGAAGCTCCGCGATCTCCTTGCGGCGCAGTAACGTCCGCCCACCCCTCGCCGAAGCCGTAGGCGGCGCAGAGCTTTCATAGCGCGCCGTGTTTTGAGTACGAATAAAATTTCCGCCGTTTAAGCTCCCGCTCGCACCGCCCCTGCCGTCTGCGCCGCGCCCTTCGTAAGAACCGAAATCGCGAGAGCCGAAGCTCCCGCCCTCGTTAAAATTTCGCCCCTCAAAGCCCGCGCCGAAATTTTTACCGCCGCTAGAGAGATTAAACGAGCCCGGCGAGATGTTTAAAATTTGCGCCACTAGGCTCTGATAGGACTCGGCAAGCACGGGGCCGAGCGCTGCGGTAAATTCTTTGATCTCATTTAGCGCCGCTTCTTTTTGCACGGGACGGGCGAGGTCGTATTTTTTAGCGATTCTTCGGATCAGAAACTCCCCGCTCTCCATGCCGCTAGCATAAATTTGCTCTAGCTCGCGCACCTTGCCCGCGACTATCATATCCGCAGGATCGGCACCGCCGCCGATTATAGCGACGCTTGAGTCGATCTTATTCAGGCACAAAAGCCGCGCCGATTTCATCGCCGCATTGATGCCCGCAGCGTCGCCGTCGAAGCTAAGCACGACGTTAAGCTCCGCGCGCTTTATAAGCGGCAGATGAGCGGGCGTCAGCGCCGTGCCGAGCACCGCTACGGCGTTATCGATGCCCGCTTGATGCAGCATGATGACGTCCATGTAGCCCTCGGTGATGATGAGGGTTTTTTTGGCAATTGCGCTTTTTTTTGCAAGGTCGAATGCGTAGAAAATTTTAGATTTATCAAACAGCGCGCACTGCGGCGAATTGACGTATTTAGCCGGGTTGCCGCTTATCGTGCGGCCGCCGAAGCCTACAAGCTTGCTCGCGTGGTTGTAGATCGGAAAGGTGATCCGCTCGATGAAGCTAGCATAAAGCCCGCGCTCGTTTTGCTTCACCGCGCCCGCATTTAGCGCGTCTTGCGGCGGAATTTCTTCGTTTTGCAAAACTCTGATCGTCTGCGCGCTAGCTCCTGCGTAGCCAAGGCCGAATTTACGAATGCTTTGATCGCTTAGGCCGCGATCGTGCAGGTATTTTACGGCGGCGGGATTTTGATAAAGGCAGCTTTGGTAATAGGCGTTTAAAATCTCAAGCACCTTCTTCTCTTCGCTGCGCTCCTGGACTTTGGCGCCGGTGTATTGCAGCGCGAAATTATACATCCCCGCAAGCTTTTCGACCGCTTCGGGAAAGCTTATCTTTTCGTAATCTTGGATAAATTTAATCGCATTGCCGCCCGCTTTGCACGAAAAGCAGTGAAAAATTCCAAGCTTGGAGCTCACGCTCATGCTCGGGTGCGAATCGTCGTGAAAGGGGCAGACGCCCACGAAATTTGCGCCGCTGCGCTTAAGCGGGATATATTTTTCTACGACATCTACGATATCTACGGTGGCTAGCAGATTTTCTATGCTTTCGTTTTTAATCATAAGCGAAATTATACCCGCACTTTGCTATAATTGCCCTTTATTTTTGCGACGAGGTTTGATTTGGATAATTTTTTCTTAGACGATCGCGACCCGATTTTCGGGCTTATCATGCTGATAAGCATAATCTTGCTAGTGTCGATTCTAAGCTACATTTGGGGAGTTTTTTCTAAAAAAAACGAGAGGCAGAGCTTAGAGAATTTTATCAAAAAATTTGACACCCTAGACGCGCTTAGCACCGAGCACAGGCAGCTTTTAGCAAGCCCGCAAATAGACATCCCGACGCTTGGAATTTTGGCTAGCTCTTTCGTAAAAAGCGGCGACTTCGAGCGCGCGATAGAAATTTATCTAATCGCGCTAGGCAAGGCTAGCGGCGGCGTGCAGAGGGAGTTTATCCTTACCAATCTCGGTATCGTATATTTCAAAGCGGGCTTTTTAGGGCGCGCCGAAGAGGTGTTTTTGCAGGCGCTGAAGCTGCGCCCCAGAAACAAAGAGGCTCTTACGCATCTTACGGTGATTTATGAGCGGCTGAAGCGCTTTAATGAGGCGCTTGAGGTGCTTGACGCGCTGCGCGAACAGGACGCCGAAGTATATGCTCAAAGCCAGTTCGAGCGCGCTCAGATCATCGCAAACGACGCCAATACGCCGTTTAATAAAAAGATCGCTAAAATTTCAAAGCTAGACTTCAAAGGCGCAGGGCGGTTCTGCATGGAGCTTTTTATCAAAAACAAAGAGCCTATGGAGAGCTTTGACCGCTTCCCGCCGATCGAGCAGGCGATCGATCTGATCTATGATTTCCCTGCGGCGGTAAATACGCAGGATGCGGAGTACAATGCGCTTTTTTACGTGCTTGGAAAAAGCGATCAAAAGCCGCAGAGCGCGAGTAAAATTTTTGAGATCAACGCGCTTATGGCTATGAAGGACGCGGGCTTTGAGGACGCGGGGCTTAGCTTTAGCTACACCTGCGCGAAGTGCAAAAGCTCGGTGGGGCTCTTCTCGCACCGCTGTCCGGTCTGCTACGAGCTAGGCAGCATGGAGATCAGAGCGCAAATTTCGGAGAAAACCGGTGAAATCGGTCAAACTTTTTAGCGACGGCAGCTGTCTCGGAAACCCTGGAGCGGGCGGCTGGGCTTATATACTGCAATACGGCGACGCGATAAAAAAGGCAAGTGGCGCAGAAGCGATGACGACCAATAATCAAATGGAGCTAACCGCCGCTATAATGGGGCTTAGCGCGCTTAAGCAGCCCTGCCGCGTCGAGCTTTTTACCGATAGCGAATATGTCGTTAAGGCGATAAGCTCCTGGCTCGCAAAGTGGGTCGTTACCGATTTTAAGGGCAAGAAGAATGCAGATCTGTGGCGCAGATACCTTGCGGCGGCGGCGCCTCACGAGATCAAGGCCTCCTGGGTCAAGGGGCATGCGGGTCATCCGCAAAACGAAG
>NZ_CALEDC010000189.1 GCF_937949835.1 uncultured Campylobacter sp. | reverse complement strand
TAATTCAAGAGGCTTTAAATAACCATATCTATATTAAAATGAGAATAATCGAAGTAAGCTTTAAAACAAGGAAGTAAAAAATATGAGGATTCCGCTAAATTTATCAGGTTTAACTCAAAAATTAAAATTCATCTTTCTGCTTCCGTTTTTGACGCTGGGCGCGCAAGCTCTGGAGCCAAAAATCGTAATGCAACCCGAGCCGGTCCTGAAAAATGGCCTGTATTTCGTAGCGGACAAGCCCTATAGCGGGACGCTCAAGGTGCTGCACTACAGCGCCGAGGATCTCTACGACGTAAACTTTATGGGCGTCGTCTACCCCAGAGCAAAGCCACTGCCGCCGACGCTTATCAGAGAGATCGACGTAAAGGACGGCACCGCGGTGCTTCAGCGCGATTACTTTGACGGCAGAGATAAGCCCTCAAACGAATATCCGCTAAAAAACGGCCTGTACGACGGCGTCGCGAAGAGCTACTACGCGGACGGCGGCGAGCTGAGATCGCAGAGCGAATACAAAGCCGGCAAGCGCGAGGGTTTTTACAAGCTGTATTATCAGGGAAGCGGCAAGCTAAAGCAGCAGGGCGCGTATAAAAATGATAGACGCGAGGGTATTTTCACCGACTACTACGAAAGCTGCGAAGTAAGCGCACGCCATCCGTATAAGGGCGGGCTGCGAAACGGCAAGGACGTGGATTATTACAAAAGCGGCAAAGTGCGCGGGGAGCGGAGCTACAAATGGGGCAAGCGGCAAGGCGTGGAGAGATGGTATCACGTAAACGGCGCGCTAAGGCAGACCGGCACATACAAGGATGACCGTAAACAGGGCGTTTGGAAGTTGTTTTACGAGGACGGCAAGACGCGCGTAGTCGAAAATTTCAAAGACGGCGAGCGCGACGGCGCCGTACGCGAATACTACAGGGGCGGCGCGTTGCAGGGCGAATACGAGTTTGAGCGCGGCAGGCAAACGGGCACGAGTAAGCAATACTACGCAAGCGGCGCTCTTGCGGCGAAGGTAATGTTCAGAGACGGGCGCAAACACGGGCTATACGAAACATATCACGAAAACGGCGCACTCAAGGCTAGAGTGACGTTCAAGGATGGCCTGGAGACGGGCACGGCGAAGCACTACTACGCAGACGGCAAGCTCGAAGCCGAGGGCGAGTTTGAGCGCGGCAGGCTCGTGCGCGCCAAAAAATACGACGAAAGCGGCAAGCTAATCAGCGACAAATCCGATAAAAACGGGCTAGCGAGGGAGTAAAGCGGGCTAAATTTTAAAATTTTAAGCGGGTTTGAGGCTTTGAGTGGGCTTAAAATTTGAAATAGGGTTTGAATTTTAAGCAGACGCGACTTTGAGTTTTCGGCGGCTGCAGCTTCGCGTTTTCAGTACTTACGGCTTCATGCTTTAAGCGAGCGGGATTTTTTGTTTTGATTGAGCGTGGCTTACGTCTCGGACAAATTTTGATTGAGCGCGGCTATACGCTTTAAATAGGCGCGACTTTGCGCTTCGAGCGAGCATGGCTTTATTTTTGAAGTGCAGCTTTAAATTTTAAGCGAGCGTGGTCTTACCCATCTGTTTCGGCTATACATACCGCGCCGTCAAGTGCTGTCTTTAAATGATGTGGCTTTGTATTTGTAGAGCGGCGTGCTGCGTTTAAACGAGTAAAATTCTACGCCTGGCGCCTTTATGCGGCGCACAAATACGGCTCGGGGCTTTAATTGACGAGGTCTCGTGCAGCGTAGCTCGTCGCGCGATTTGCGCTGATGTAGTAAAATTCCGTGCGGTATTTTGGCACACATAGCGCGCAGGTATAGCCTGACGCGGCATTCGATACGGCTTGTTTTTTCCGCGTAACGAGCAACTTTGGCGCGGTGCAAATTTTTAAAATTTAAAGCGAAATTTCAAGCCGAAACGGCGCTAAAAATTTTAACCGCCGAAAGGGTAAATTCGACGATCAAATTTCGTTAAATTTAGCCCGCGGTTCGCAAGCCGTGCTATTCGGGCGTAAATTTCAAACCCGTAGCGCCTCGCCTTTGGCGCGGCAAAATTTTAGCTGGCTGATATTTAAAATTTACCGACCGCTTTACTAAACAAAATTTTACGAATGCGGCGTGGGCGAACAAGGCAGAGGCAGAGAGAGTCGCCCCCTCTGTATAATTGCAAAAGCAAAGAATGGGCTGCCTATCTCAGTATGAAAATCTCATGGGCTTATTTGCAACTTTAAAATTTTGCAAGATGCTCGTTCGTAGCGTTAAATTTCAATACGCAGGTACCAAATGGGCTAAAAATCAAAATTTGCGCAAATTTAGCATGTGGCGAGATAATGAGCTAGAAGCATTCACGGCAACCCTTGGGCGACGAGGCACAGTATTCTCAGGGTAAAATACGGGCGCCGAAAGGTGAAAAATGCTTATAAATTTAGCGCACGGCGGTCATAGATAGCTGGAAACACGGCACTCGAGGCTGCGTAGCGCGAGCTCAAATCTATCCGCAGCAGCCGCAATCGCAGCGCGAGGAGGCAGTGGGGTGAAGCTCGCTAATGTAGAGCTTCACGGAGCCAAGCCCTTGCTTTTTCGCCCACGAATAGGCGTCGCTTGCGAAGTCGAAATCCGCAAAACGCAAGAAGCTCTCCACGTAGGATTTGCGCACATTTTGATAATCTATGTAGTAGGCGTGCTCCCAAAGATCGCAGGCTAAAAGCGGAATTTTGCCGCGCACGATCGGCGTGTCCGCGTTTTGCGTCGTGACGATTTCTAAATTTGCGCCGCGCTCATCGCATACGAGCCAGCACCAGCCGCTACCAAAAAGTCTCAGCGCGCGCTTTAAAAACTCGCTTTTAAAATTTTCCATCCCGCCGAAAGCCTGCGTTAAAGCGTCCGCGAGCTCGCCGCTAGGCTCACTTGGCTGCGCGATACAGTCGAAGTAAAAATCGTGGTTGTAAATTTCAGAGGCGTTGTTAAAAATACGGCTAAAACCTAGGCAAATTTGATAAAGCTTTGAAATTTGCGAAAACTCGCACTCCTCGCCGCGCGCCTGCTTAAACGACTGCGTGATGATCGTAAAAAGATCCGCGTTTTGTATCGGCGTATCCGCAATGTCTCGATTTAGGGCGGAGACATAGTCCTCGTAAAGCCCGCCGTGATGAAATTTCAAGCTTTGTAAGCTCACGATTTTATTCGCGCGCGGATCAAAAGGCAATGCCCTGGATCTAAACACTAATAATCCTCGCTGTCTAAATCGCTATAATCGTTGAAACCGTCGTCGTCTTCGTAGCTGTAATCGTCCTCGTCGTAGTTGTAGTTGTAACTCTCGTCGCCTCCGATTAGATCATCGTCCTCGTATTCGTCCTCATCGAACTCTTCGTCTTCGAAGTCATCGAAATCAGCCATTTTGCTCTCCTTTGTCGTTGGAATTTACTTTTGATTTTACGCATTCGCTTGCTATTTCCGGGATATTTTCGATATAAACACTCTGCGATGGGAAGGCAAACGATAGTCCGTTTTGCTCCACGATCTCCATTATTTTAAATAAAACATCCTCTTTGGTTTGGATGAAATTTGCCCATATTACGGTTTTTGTGAAGCAGTAAACTGAAATATTAATGGACGAATCGCCAAAGCTATCTAGCGCCACGAACATGGTGCTTTTATAGCCCGCTAAATCGTCGATAGAGACCATGTTTTGTCTATAGCGCATACGAAAATCTTTAGAATTTAGCGCCGTATCGGCAGATTGAGCGATGCCCGGGTGAGATTTTAGCATCTCTTTGATATCGTTTACGCACTTTCGCAGTTGAGCCGTGCTCGCGCCGTATTCGACGCCTACGGTAAGCTTTAAATTCCGTCCTACCTTCCTGCGGCTCCAGTTTTTGATATTTTGCGCCATTATATTGGAATTCGGCACAAAAACAAGAGCGTTGTCAAAGGTTCTGATCGTCGTCTTTCTAAAGCCCGTTTCTACGACGTTTCCTTCTATGTCGCCTAATACAACCCAATCACCTTGTGAGAACGAGTTATCAAATAATAGCATCACGGATGAGAAGAAATTTGCGATGATGTCCTTGGTCGCAAATGCGATCGCAAGTCCGCCGATTCCAAGCGATGCCATAAGCGCCGAGATGTCAAAGCCCAGACGCTTTAGCACCAAAAGTGCGGCGATGATGATTACGATGACGTATAGAATTTTAACGACTAGATTTATGATATCTTTTCTGACGCCTTTTTTCGTGATGTTTCCAAGCACGACAATACCGTAACCATCGATGATTTCGATGATGAGCCATGCCCAAAGTACCACGTAAACGATCGAGAATAAATTTGCAAATTTTATCGGCACAGGCGCCGGATAATAAAAAATACTAAGACAGATATCGACCGAATAAGCGATCAGCAAAATACCCATCGGACGCTTGATAATGCCCACTACTTGCGTTTTTAGAGTTTCGCTATCCAGAGAAAAGCTTTTATTAAAGAATTTAAATACGAAATAGATGATGTTGGCAAGCAGTCTGCGAAGCGAGTAGAAAAATAGCGTAATCAGCGTGATTAGAATGAGCTTGCCGAAATTTACGTGGCTGAGCTTAAACGGAATTTTATCGTTGATATAATCGATCACCGATTTAAAATTTAAGCTCGTAAAAACCACGCTGCTTGCAAGCAGATCGCTATTTCGCGACAGATACGTAAGCACCTCGTCGTAGGTCTGCTTGTCGTTTTTCAAATCGTTGATTTTAGACTCTAAGGCGTCTATCTGCTCTTGACTGCTTAGATTATTTTTCAAATCATTAAGTTTGCTAAAATCCCTAGTTTGGATATTTAGTAGCGTGCTACTCAGCTCGCTTTCAAGCGCGCTTCTGCTTGCGCCGTTTACAAACATATCCTCAATTTTCATAAGCGAGGTATAAAAGATCTCTGCCATCTCCATCTTTTCTAAATCCGCGCTTGCATTTACGTATTCGGGAGAGCTCTGCTTTTTGGCGTATTTTTTTAGCGTAGTTTGGATGTTCTTTTTATTTTGCGCATACGACATTATGCTTTCGATATCCATATCCTGCTGCGTAATCGCGAAAGGTAAGCGATCAAAGAGCTTAGCTTTATTGCGATCGATGGCGTCCAGCTCGTTTTTGCTCGCGTTGGCGTCGCCGCCGTTAAGCAGGGAACTGCGCTGCAAATTTAGCTTTTTAATCTCTTTGATTACAGAGATAAGCGTCTCTCCATTAGGAGCTTTTTTCTGTGAAGTCTCCGTTTTAGCGACCTTTTCTGCGATCATATTTATTACTTCAGTTTTATTGCCATCCTCTGCACCGAGCGATTTGGATAAAATTTTAGCGACTTCCTTTTTGATCTCGGTTTTGTTGTTTTCTAAAGTAAGATTTGCCTCTGGAGTAGAAGAATTCGTCTCTACAAAGCTTCCCTCGCCGGTCGTGTTGAGGTCTGCAAACGCTAAAGCGGCGCTAAAAAGACTAATCGTTAAAAAGCTGATTATAGATTTTTTCATAATCCATTCCCTTATTTAATAGCGTAAAATGCGCGCCTTCGTCGTCGTAGTTGAATAGCTCGCCCGTTTCGATGACGTAGTGCCAGCCGTAAATTTTAATCTCGCCGTTTTTATAGGCGTCTTTGACGCCAGGAAAGCTAAGTAAATTTTGCATGGAATTTATAATATTTAATCTCTCGGTGATCCACTCGCGCTTGTCGGTGCCGAGGTCTTTTAGCTTTTCGACCTCGTCTTTTACAGGCTGCATTAAATTTAGCCAGCGCCTTACGTTTGGAATTTTTTCGAGCTTTTTGGCGTCATAAAACAGCGCCGCGCAGCCACCGCAGTTGCTGTGCCCGCAAACGATGATATTCTTGATATTTAGCGAATATAGTGCGTATTCAATCGCCGAAGTAGTTGCTAAAAATTCCTCGCTAATGCGGTATGGAGGAACGACGTTTGCGATATTTCGCACGACGAAAAGCTCTCCTGGAAGCGTCGAAGTAATTAGGCTCGGCACCACGCGCGAGTCGGAGCAGCCGATAAAAAGCGTGTGGGGCTTTTGATGATTTGCCAGACTTCCGAAAAGCTCGGCATGCTCGGCAAAATTTTCTTCCATAAATTTAATAGCTCCATTTATTAACTGGCTGAGCATACTTTCTCCTTAAAAAAGTCGGGAATTATATATTACTTTCATAAATAGATAGAATTCTGGGAATTTTTAATTATATATTTACCAAATTTTCGCTAAACTCCCCGCTCATAAATCAAAAGAAGGAGAAAAATATGAGTCTATACGACAGACGAAATTACGCGGACGGATATGAACTATCGGACGCATCACTGGAACAAGGACGAATCTCTCAGACTATCAAACAAACCTACGCGCTTCTAACCGCTTCGATGATAGCTGCGGCAGCAGGGGCTTTTGTGGCGATGAGTTTCGGCGTGAGCTTGGCTCTTCATCCGATTTTATATCTGGTAGTTTTAATGGGGCTGATCTTCGGTATGCAAGCAGCTGTAAATCGCGGCGCTAATACGATCGCGCTGGTTTTGCTTTTTGCATTTACCTTTATTACCGGTCTTACTCTAGGTAAATTGATCGCTATTTATATCGCAGCGGGTGCCGGAGACGTAGTAACGCATGCGTTTGTGGCTACGGCGATTACTTTCGGTGCTCTTACCGTTTATGCGATGAATACAAAGACAAATTTCGACTCTTGGGGCAAACCGCTATTGGTATCGCTTGTGGCTATTATCGTGCTAAGCCTTTTGAACTACTTCTTTTTCAAAAGCACCGTGCTTGATATAGCGATTTCAGCTTTTTCGGCTTTAATCTTTTCGATGTATATCATCTACGATACTAAAAACATCATCAACGGCACCTACACTTCACCGATAATGGCTGCCGTAGATATGTATCTAAACATCTACAACCTCTTCCTTTCGCTGCTAAGAATTTTCGGCGCAAGCAGAGACTAAATTTTACGCACCGCTTCGTGCGGTGCACTCTTAACTTAAAATTTATAAATCTTTTATTATAATCGCAAATTCAATTTTTTCAAAAGGTTTTATAGTGACTACGTTATTTTTGGTTTTACAAGTCGTTTTTGCCGTGATAATTACGATCTCCGTTCTACTGCAAAAGAGCTCTTCTATCGGGCTTGGCGCATACAGCGGAAGCAACGAAAGCTTATTTGGAGCGAAGGGTCCGGCTGGATTTTTAGCTAAATTTACCGCCGCGATGGGAATTCTATTCGTGATAAATACACTTGTGCTCGCATATTTCTATCAGCAAGATGCTAAATCTTCCGTAGTCGATCGCGTAAAGATCGAAGCAAATGCTACTAAATCCGTGCCAAACGCTGTCCCTGGCGTGCCATACATCCCAGCTTCAAGCGCAAAGCCTAATTTCGCTCCGGCAAGCACCGAATCAAATTCTATAATTAGCGGCGAGATCAATGCGACGGATACGAAAATCGAAGAGCCAGCAGCTCCTGCGACCGATACTGCCGCAGCTAGCGCGCCTGCTCGGTCGCAAGCATCAAGCGATACCAATGCCAGCGCCGCTTCCGCAGATCAAAACACAACTAAATAAACTCTAAATTTTAAAATTTAAAAGCGCAAAATCCGCGCTTTTAAATGCTATTCTTATTTTTTTAACGCTATAATTTCGCAAATTTTATTTAAAGGATTTGAATGCTAGAAGCTATCTACAAAGAGCAAAGAGCAAACGGCGATCGAGCTATCGAGGCTTTGAAAAAGGACTTTACGACGCTACGCACCGGCAAGGTGAGCGTGGCGATCCTAGATCATATTTTCGTGGATTATTACGGCTCGCAAACTCCGCTAAATCAGGTCGCGACCGTCCTTTCGACCGATGCGGTAACGATCTCGATCACACCGTGGGAAAAGCCGATGCTAAAGGCGATCGAAAGCGCGATCGCAGCGGCGAATATCGGCGTCAATCCGACTAATGACGGCGAGAGCGTGAAGCTCTTTTTCCCGCCGATGACGGTCGAGCAACGCCAAGAAAACGCCAAAAAGGCTAAAGCGATGGGCGAGAAGGCCAAAATCGGCATTCGCAACGTCCGCAAAGACGCTAACGACGAAATCAAAAAGCTCGAAAAAGACAAAGCGATCTCCGAAGACGACGCCAAAAAAGGCTACGACGAGGTGCAAAAGATCACCGACTCTTACTCAAGCAAGATCGACGACGCAGTCAAGGCCAAAGAAGCCGAGCTTTTGAAGGTTTGAGCTGTGAATATAGAAAAAATCTATCGCGACTGCGGCGCATATCTGCGAGGGCATTTTCTGCTTTCAAGCGGCAACCACTCGGAATTCTATCTGCAAAGTGCCAAAGTACTTGAAGATCCGCAGCTAGCAGGACAGCTCGCAGACGAGCTTACCACAATAATCGAAAAAGCGGGCGTGGAGTTTGATAGTGTCTGCTCGCCCGCGCTGGGCGGAATTTTAGCGGGCTACGAGCTAGCTCGCGCGGCGAAAAAGCGTTTCATATTTACCGAGCGCGTAGATCGCGTAATGAGCCTGCGCCGCGGCTTTGAAGTGCATAAGGGCGAGAGATTTATCGTCTGCGAAGACATCATCACGACGGGCGGCTCGGCTCTTGAGAGCGCCAGGCTCATCGAAAACCTCGGCGGCGAGGTCGTGGGCTTTGCCGCGCTTGCCAATCGCGGATTTTGCAAGGTCGCAAATTTAGCGGGCAGCAGTGCAAAGGCTGGCGCCAAGCTGCCCGCGGATAAGCCGTTTTTTGCGCTAGGCAATTTCGAGTTTGAAATTTACGAGCCCGCAACCTGCCCGCTTTGTGCTACCGGAAGCAAGGCGATCAAGCCCGGCAGTCGCGGAAACTAGGCGTCGATTTGCTGCTAAGAAACCGCAACGAGATTAAATTTTATCCTCTCGGCTTTAGCGCGCCGGAATTTTAAAATTTAATCCAAAACGGAGCAAAATGGCAAAACAAAAAGCTAAAATTTCACCGATCTTTCTGCGCGTAAAGGCCTTCATCGTCGATCTTTTCATCATCGCGATGCCCCTATTTTACGGCGTTACATATCTCGTCTTGGGCTCGAAAGAAGCCCTGTGGCGCAACCAAGCCGTGATCGCGCTTATCTGGCTCGCATACGGCGTGATTTGCGCGGCATTTTACGCCCGCAGCGCCCAGACGCCAGGCTACAAGCTGGCGGGGCTTTACCTCATCGATGTTCGCAGCGGGCGCAAAGTAAGCTTCTTTAGGGCGCTGGCTCGCTTTGCGTGCTTCGTTTTTGCAGGCTTTAGCGTCATCGGGCTTTTGATCTGCTTTTTTCGCAAAGATAGGCTGAATTTACACGACCTGCTAAGCGGAGCCGTGCCCGTCGTGCGAAAGGACGCGCAGTGAGCGGGCAGATTTGCGGCATCGACGAGGCGGGGCGCGGCTGCCTTGCAGGACCGCTTTGCGTTGCCGGCTGCGTGCTACAGCGCGAGATCGCAGGACTTGCCGATAGCAAAAAGCTAAGCGAGAAGCGCCGCGAGGAGCTTTACGCCCAAATCATCGAAAACTCGCGCTACAAAATCGTCGAAATTTCAAGCGCACAGGTCGATGAGATCGGACTCAGCGCATGTCTAAGATCGGCGCTTGAGCAGATTCTCGCGTATTTTATGGGTTTTAGCGGACAGATCATCTACGACGGCAACGCAAACTTCGGCGTACGCGGGCTTCAGACGCTCGTAAAAGCCGACGCGCAAATCGCCGAAGTAAGCGCGGCGAGCATCCTCGCCAAGGTCACGCGCGACCGCACGATGCATGAGCTCGCGCAGCGCTACCCGCAATATGGCTTCGCGCAAAACAAAGGTTACGGCTCGCGCGCACACATCGCGGCGATCGAGCGGTACGGGCTCACGCCTTTTCACCGCGCGAGCTACAAGATCAAATCGCTGCAACCCTCGCTGTTTGATTAATGAAATTTCTTTTACCGTGATTTTATTTCGCGCTGTTTAGGATGCGCTCACTTAAATTTCGACCTCGCACCTTCTGCGCTAAATTCCAACTTTGCACGCCCTGTGCGTATTTAGCGCCAAAATTTAGCATGCCCGCATTGCAGCGCCCGTCATCAAAATTTACTTGCCGCGGAACTTATCTTTAAATTTTGAAATTTGCCGCTCTTTTATCCACCAACCTCGATCGAGATATGCCGCCTGTGCGGCTTTAGCTGCACGCAGATTTCAAAACGAACTTCGATAAAGCGAACACGCGCCACGCCGCACTAAATAAGTTAAAATTCCGATTCATGTTAAATTTAGCCCATATTTGCGTCGTATCAAAACTCAAAATTTTAAAATTATAGACTTGAAATTTTGCGCGAAATCAGACGCGAAATTTCGCGCACGAAGGCGGTAAAATTTAGAAATTTTAACCAAACTTTCGCTATCATCACGGCTTAAATTTTCACCCAAAGGAAACCGATGTTTGAATGGATCGCCTCACCCGAGGCATGGATCAGCCTGGCGACGCTCACGGGGCTTGAGATCGTGCTTGGCATCGACAATATCATCTTTATCGCGATTTTATGCGGCCGCCTGCCCGAGGCGCAGCGCGGACGCGCCCGTATAATGGGGCTCGCGCTTGCGATGTTCACGCGCATACTACTACTTCTTAGCCTAAGCTGGATCATGGGGCTAACTAAGCCGCTATTTAGCGTGCTTGCGCGCGATTTTAGCGGACGCGATCTCGTGCTGATCGGCGGCGGATTGTTTCTGCTCGTCAAATCCACGCTCGAGATCCATTCCAGCGCCACTGGCGAGGCGCACGAGCATAGCGCTAGCAGCGGCAAGGCGAGCTTCGGCGGCACGCTCGTGCAGATCGCTGTTTTGGACATCATCTTCTCGCTCGACAGCGTCATCACCGCCGTGGGCATGGCGCAGCACCTGCCCGTGATGATCCTCGCAGTGATCATCGCCGTGGGCGTGATGATGCTCGCTAGCGGCGCGATCGCGCGCTTTGTGGACACAAACCCGACGATCAAAATTTTAGCGCTTGCGTTTTTGATTTTGGTGGGCGTCTCGCTGATCGCCGACGGGCTGGGCTTTCACATACCTAAGGGTTACATCTACTTCTCGATGGCGTTTTCGCTGCTGGTGGAGCTCATCAATATTCAGATCCGCAAAAAATCCGCCGCGAAATAGGAGGAGCGGAATTTTGCGAGATCTCAAAGGCGCGCATAGGCTTTGCTAAATTTCTTTCTCCGCGGCAGATCAAGCTTGCTCGCGGCACGGCTAGGGATTTAAAGCTACAGCCCGCGGCTGCAGACACGGCGAAATTTAGCTTTACGCTGGAGGGCTTGCGCTTTGCGGGAAATTTGGACTTAAGGCGCGACGGACTTTATCTGCCGATACGCGAGGGCGACGAGCTGGCGGTGATATATGAGGCTTCGAGCTCAAATTCCGCCCGCGAGGCTTTGAGGGGCTTAAATTCCAGCAGAAGCGCTTTAAACGGCTCCGACTTAAGCGGCGAAAACTCCGTGCCGCGCCCTAGCTGCGAAACTCCAAATAGCAAAAATTCCACTGCCGCAAATTCAGACTGCGACGCACATAGTGACACCACGGCAGGTGCGCGCCAAAATTCTGCGGTATCTGATTTAGTGGGCAAAGATCGCAGCGGTATAAATTCCGCCGCTTTGAGCCTGATCCGCGAAGGCTTTAACGAGCAGGCGAACGCTAATACGGAACTTTATACTTCGAGTTTGAATTGCAAAGATTTAAGCGGCTCCCTCTCTTTAAATTCTACCCGCGAGAGTCGTGACGGCGCTTCGGTAAACTCCGCTGCTTCCGCCCTTCCGCTAGATTTCGTTAATCTAAGCCTAGGCGCGCAGCGCTGGAAGGACGCCGGTAGCACGGCACTTGCCGCGATATTCGCAGCCTTCGGCGTAGTGCTAGCCGCGATGAGCATCTACTGCATAATCTTTATTTTTGAAAAGAGCGATCCTGCGGTGACTATAGCCCTACCCGTCCTCGCGCCTTTTGCATATTGCAGCTTTAGGTTTATGCGAAGAGACTGGCGCGCCGCAAAGTTCGGACGCATATTCGCAGCGCTTCCGCACTCCAAAGAGCCCAAGCGAAGCGGCGAAGCGGAGGGCTATGTTAGCGGCGTGCGCGTGCTGCGAAGCGGCGATGTTTATTACTATGGCTTCGCGCTGGACGGGCTATATTTATCGGGCGACAGCAAGCGGCGTATCGTCTCTGACGCGCTATGCGCGGATCAAAATTTAGCGGAGCTTGCAGACGGCGAAAATTGCATGAAATTTAAGAATTTAGACGCAGAAAATTCCACAAATTCTGCGAGCATCAAGAATTTTGTGAAATCAGCGAATTCCACAAGCTCTGCAAATTCTACTAACGCAGCAAATTCTATAAACTCCGCCTGCTCCGCCGAAGTCGCGGTATCCGTCAAGGCAAAGGACGCCTCGCAGAGCTTCGAGCTGCAAAACGGCGATATTCTCCGCGCTCTCTACAAAGACTACCGCGTAAGCGGGCTTTGGAATCAAAGCCGCAGCATGAAGCTAGGCGATACGCGCAGCGGACTTCGGCGCGTAATGGATTTTATCGCGAGCGTGGCGCTACAAATAGGTCTGCGTCTAGGCGGCGCGCTCGTGCTGACGCGGCTCGGCGATCACATCGGCGGCGACTTCGGCAACGCCCTAAGCTTCATCGGATTTTTGCTGCTGCTTAGCCTTATGCTTTGAAAGGCAAATTTCAAGCGACAACCTCGCGGGATTTTGCAACTTCAAGGAATTTCAAATTTCGCAATTTCGCAGAATTCCGCAGCGAGCGGATTCGGGTTTTAAATTGAGGGCGCAAATTCTAAATCCAAATCTCGCGTGGCGTAAATTTGCGCTATAATCTAGCGAAAATCAAAGATTTAAAGGACGCGGCTTGAAAATTTTAATCTCGTTTTTGTGCTTATTAAATTTTATGTTCGCTGAGGCGGCGCCCGCTTTGGCGGGAGGCGCAAACAGCGCCCAAAAGGATCAAAACCTAGAAATTTTAACCGAAAATTTAGACGCGGCGCTGAAAGAAATCGGCGAAGCCAGGCATCACCCAGATGGGACGCCCTGCGAGAACATCGTTAGGTTAAGGGCTGCGTTTATGGAGTTTTTGCAAAGCGCGGGCGAGAGCGCTCTGCAAATTTTAAAATCCTTGAGGTTCGCGCCAAATATGGCGATCTCGCAGGACGGCAAGTTTCGGGCGTATTCGGTAGATATCAGCACCGGCGGCACGATGGGCGCGAACTACGTAGCGTATCAATACGTAAGCGGCGGGCGAAATTTCATTATGGATTTTGCAGACAAGGATGCGCAGCAGATGCAAGAATGCGTCCTTGGCGGTAGGCGGGATTGCGCCTGCGGCGATTGGGCAGTCGGTACCGCATGGGGTGGCGAGCGAGTGATAAAAGTTTTTAAAGTTAAAGAAAATCTATATCTCATTTACGGAGCATCAAAGGGTTCTACTAAGCTCACAAACGACGAATTTTGGGCGGTAGAAGCAAGCGAAGCGGGTATAAACCTAGCGAATATATTCCACTACGTCCGTTCATGCGGCGGAGATTGCGACTGCTCTAAAAGGAGCTCTTTGGTGCCGCCGCCGCACGACTCCGCTCGATTCGGCATAGAATATGATTTTTTCTCATATTTAGACGGCAGTGACGAGATAAAGAATAAATACGCTAAAAGGACGTTTTTGACCTTTGAAAACGGCATACTGGGCGCTCTTAAGGTAAAATATAGCGATAAATACCCGGACGGCGAGCTTGTCGATGAATATCAAT
>NZ_CALEDC010000188.1 GCF_937949835.1 uncultured Campylobacter sp. | reverse complement strand
GGCGTAATAGATCTGCTCCTGCGCGGCCTTTTTGCGGCACGCATCCGCCGTCTCGTCGCGGCTACCGTCGAATACCGTGACGTACGCGCCGTGGCTTTTGATCATATCGATCTTTTTAGGCGACGTGCCCTTCGGAACGTAAATTTCGCACTCGATGCCCGCGCGAGCGCAGTACGCCGCCACGGCGTTACCTGCGTTGCCGCTGGAGTCTTGCAGCACCTTTTTAACGCCGATATTTTTGGCATGTAGTACCAAAACCGCCGCACCGCGATCTTTGAACGAAAGCGTAGGCATCGCGTAATCAAGCTTAAGATAGAGATTTTCGCCGAATTTCACGCTCGCCGTGAGCCCCTCGCCCATCGAAATTTCTCTAAATTTAGCCGTGTCGATGCCCATAAACCTGCGGTATCTAAAGATGCTAAACTCGCTTTGATCTACGAGCGCGGGGTTAAATTTAGGCGCGTCGGAGTTTAGCTTATACAGCCCGCCGCAGCCGCATTTATAGCTCAAAGTATCGATGGGCGCGTGCTTGCCGCAGCCCGTGCAGATGAAATCGCTCATTTTCGCTCCTATTTTTTCTCTTTGATTTTTGCGACGGCCTCGATCTCTACGAGACAGCCGAAGTGTAGAGCCGTAGTCGGTACCACGACGCGAGCGGGCTTGTGCACGCCAAAAAATAGCGCGTACTGCTTGTCGATCACGTCCCAGTTCGCGACGTCAGGCGTATAGACGCGGCACATCCGCACGTCGCTTTTATCCGCTCCCGCGGCGGCCAGCACTGCCGCGACATTGCTTAGAGCCTGCGCGGTCTGCTCAGCAAGACCATCTGGAGCGGCTCCCGTGCGCGGATCCACGCTTAGCTGCCCCGAGACGTAGAGCGTACCGTCGTCATCTAGGATGCCCGGCGCATAATGCGCCTTTTTCGGCGCGAAACCGGTTGGATAAATTTCTTTCATTTAAGCTCCTTGGCATATAAAATTTTATATAATTTTACTCTAAATTTATTAAAAATATATAAATATTTCTATAAATTCGCAAAAATTTTAAAATTTAATCTAAATTTATAGATTTTTTTATATGGAATTTAAGGAGCCCGAATTGAACCAACTTTTGCAGACCTTTATACCGACCGCGCACCTTATTAAAAATACGATCGGCGATTGCGAGGTGGTCATCCACGATATGAGCACGCCGCAAAGCTCCGTCGTTTTCGTCCTCGGCGACGTAACGGGCAGGAGGATTGGTCAAAGCTTCGATCATCTGGTAAAGGACGTGTTGTTAAGCAAAAATTTTGAAAACGACTGCACCGCAAACTACTACTTTACCGCGCAAAACGGCAGGCTCATACGCTCCTCGACTTCGCTGATCCGCGGCACAGACGGCAAAGTAGTAGGCGCGCTATGCGTAAATATCGATACTTCAAGCGCCATGGCCGCATACAAAGTAATAAAAGATCTACTGCCGAATGCAAAGCTCGATAGCAAGGAGCTGCAGGGCGCAAATTTTACCGACGGAAGCTGCAATAGCGCGGTATTAGACGGGGCGAGCTTAAATGACGGCGTAAATTTAGAAACGCAAAGCTCTAACGATTTGCAGCAAAATATCCTTGACATCGTCCAAGATCTGATCGCATCGGCTACGCACGATCTGGATGTGGAGGGGATGAAGAAAGAGGATCGAAAGCGTATCGTAAAATTCCTCGCGCAAAAAGGAATTTTTGAGGTAAAAGGCGCGGTGGAGCTCGTTGCAAAGGCGCTTAGGACGCAGAAAGTCACGATTTACTCGTATATAGATGAGGTAAAAAAGGAGGGCTAACCGCGGTACATAAATTTGATCTCAAATTTAATAAGCGTTGCGCGTCTTTTTATCAGTGTAGCCATATGGGGTGGCGCAAATTTTAATCTAAATTTGATGAACCGATCAAAAGTGGGATGCGCCAATTCCTAGTTCATGCAGCATGCAACGGGATAAAAGCAAAACTCATCTGTTACTCGAACTCGTAGCCCTTCGTATTCTTTAATTTCTCGTCATAATCGACTCCGTTAGCAATTCGCTTGCGCGAAGCATTGAAATCCGCTCGTATCGGGCTTTTGCGCTCGTCAAACTCAAGCGGCGCGACACCGATGATATCTGCTAGCAGATGCGCTAAATCATCGCTCATAAAAGGCTTATCTTTCGCCGCAGCTAGCCTCTGCCATAGCTTAGCGTGATCGCTCAAAAACTCACGCGAGGCTATAAAAAGCAGCGGAATTTCGTAAGTAAAGCGGCTCTCCATGCCGTGCCCGAGGCGTCCGTTTTCGTATAAATTCTCTCCGTGATCGCTAAGATAGACGATGAGACTGTCATCACCCGAAAAAATTTTAAAAATTTCATTTATGATAAAATCGTTGTAAAGCACGCTGTTATCATAATACGCGACGACATCTTTCTGCTTGGAAGTAAGTTTTGCCTTTACGTCTGCCGCGCTAAACTTGCCAAATCCCTCGGGATAGCGCAGGCTGTAATCCATATGGCTGCCGATGAGATGGATCACGTAGAAATTTCGCTCGCTCTGCCCCGCTTTCGCCTGATTTATGAGTGGAAGCAGCACTCCGTCAGGCTTGATTCGGACGGTTTCATAAAGATTGCTCTTTGAGAGGAAGGATTCCGCGTCCGCGCGATCGGCAGCGCTTTTAGCGCTTAACGCATGTGCGCCGAAAGCCTCTTGATTGCTAATCCAAAAGGTGCGGTAGCCGCTTAGCTTAAACATATCGATGATGCTAAGGTTGCGAAACCACGCCCTTTTGCGCTCGCTTTCGTAATCGCTGAAATTTAAAAGCCGCATCAGCACCTGATTAGTCGTGCCGTAAGGCGAGATTGTATCGCTAAATTTTATCAGGTTGCCGCTCGCCTCGAGCCCTTCCAAAAGCGGTGTATTTTTAACACCGTAGCCGTAGAGCGACATATGCCCGCGCTGCAAGCTCTCGCCGATTATTAGGATGATATTTTTGACGCGAGACTTTTGCAAGGCGGGGTTTGTAGCGGCATTAGGGCTTTTGGAATTTAAGATCGCGCTGGGGCTTTGTGGTACGGAATTTAAAATCTCGCCGGAGCTCTGCGCCATAGCGCCCGAGGCAGATGTAGAATTTAAATTTGCGCCGGAATTTTGCACCTGAGCGCTTGATGCGGGCGCAGAATTTTCAGACGCGGAATCCAAGGCGGAGCTTTGCGGATCTGAATTTGCACCGCTCTTTAAAACGCTTTCGTTCGCGCGCTTGGCCTCGTCGTATCCGAGCTGCACTTCGCGCATATCGGTGATGAAATTTTTATCGCTCAGATAGTCTTTTATCGTAAAGGCAAACTCCAGCGGGACATATTGCGATAGCTTGGTTATATAGCCCTGCTTGCCCTGGGAAGCTTTGGCGGCGATATCCGCGCAAAAGATCGCCCCGTAGATAAGATAAAGCGCCGCTAGTAGCAATCTTAGGCGGCTATGCGTTTGCTCCCTCTTTCTCCGCCCTGCTCTTAGCGCCGCAAAGATGCAGCCAAGCAACACCGCTAAATATAAAATCGTTGCAAAGTTAAGAAACAGCGAAATAAACTCGCGCGTCTCGGCTACGTCGGTATGCACAAGCGCGTCGATCGCTACCACGTTGAAGCTTGAGTCAAAATTTACGATCAAAAACAAAGCCACGCTCGCAATTAGCGCAATTAGCGCCAGTAGCACGTACGAAACGAGCTTAAAAAATCGGCCGCTAAGCAGATAGCAGAGGTGAAAGATGAGTAAATTTATGATGAATACCGCAGGGAAGCTCTCGGCGATATAGGCAAAGATGGGTCCGTTAATCTGATAATGTATCTTAGCCCAGCACGCGAGCAAGCATAGCGCCGTGCTAAGCCAAAACACTCTCCATATGGGACGCTCGCGCAGTGCAGCAAAAAAACCGCGGTCGATTTTCATAAGCAAGCGCGCCACAAGCCCGCCCACTTTCGTCCGTGCCATAAGCCCGCCTATATTTGCTAGCGCTACATAAAATTTTTCTCTCATTTTATATTTCCTGCCTTGTACGAAGGGACGCGATGACGCGCACTCTGCGTAGCGCGACATGTTTTCGCTTTAAAATCAAGGCGCAATCTTAGCCGCTTAAAGCTTTGAGCTTGCTTACTTGCGCGCCTTTACGCTTCAAATTTTACAGCCAAATTTTAAAGATACGGGGAGTTTGTAATTGGACGGCGGAATTTTGAGGCTAAATTTTAATTGAAAGCGAATCTAAGAGCGAAGCTACAAAATGAGGCTTTAAAAAACAGAAAATATGAGCTAAAATCTCGGCTTTTAGAATTTTGTGGCTAGACCGCAAACCGTCACAATAGGTTTTAAAATTTCTAGTGCGATAAGTTTCCTTCGGATAAAATTTATGCATGAAGCGGCTGAGGTAAAATTCCAAGACGCGAGCGATGCAAAATTATCGAAATCTAATCGCAGGCAAAATTTTGCACTGATAAAAGTGTAAAATTTTAACTAGCCCAAGTCGCCTTTTGTACGAAATTCTATGCGACGCTTAGGACTTCTACCTTACCGTCGAAAACCGCCATGCAGTGCTCATAGTGGCTAGTGCGAAGTCCGTCCTTGCTTCTCGTGCTCCATTTATCCTCAGCGATGACCGGCGTGCCGTCCTTTTGGCAGATCATCGGCTCGATGCAAAAGACCATGCCGTTTTTGATTTTAGGGCCTGATTTTGGATTGTTGCCCTCCAGATAGTTTGGGATCTCAGGCTCTTCGTGCGGGTGCTTGCCGATGCCGTGGCCGCAGAAGCCGTATAGCGGCACGAAGCCGCGCGCGCGGATAAATTTCTCGATCTCGAAGCTTAGCTCTTTGAAGTGCATCCCTACCCTGATCGTTTTGATGGCAAACTCCAGCGTGTCCTTACTGCATGCGATGAGATCTTCGTCGGCTTTTGAAATTTTACCGACGGGCAGAGTGCGTGCGCTGTCGCCGAAATATCCGTTTAGCTTCGAGCCCAGATCGACGCCTAAGATATCGCCCTCCTGCAGGATTGTTTCGTCTGGGATGCCGTGGATGATGACTTCGTTTAGCGAGAGGCAGGCAGCGTTTGGAAAGCCGTATAGCCCTTTAAAAGCGGGGTACGCGCCCTTGGAGGTGATGAAATCGTCGATCTTTTTATCGACTTCAAGCAGGCTAAGACCCGGCTTTATGAAAGAAGCTGCGTAATCAAGGGCCTGCGCGACGATCCTATTCGCTGCACGCAGCCCTTCTAAGTCTTTTTTTGTTTTAAGAAAAATCGCCATTTATAGCCCGACCGCGCTTAGGGTCTGATATTTGTTCATATAGATCTGCGCTTCGATGCGTCTCATCGTATCAAGAGCGACGGAGACGACGATCAGCACGCTGGTACCGCCGAAATAAAACGGCACGCCCATAAATTTAACGAGCAGCCACGGGATGACGGTTACTAGCCCGAGATAGATCGAGCCCCAGAATGTAAGGCGGCTAGCAACTTCGTTTAAGAAGCTCGCCGTTCCCTCGCCCGGACGAATGCCCGGGATAAATCCGCCCTGCTTCTTTAAATTTTCACTAATGTCCTTGGAATTAAAAGCAATTGACGCATAAAAATACGCAAAAAATATAACCAACACAAAGGTCAAAAAGTTAAAGAAGTAATTGCTAGGGCTTAGGAAATCGTGGATCTTTTGGATGATCGGATTGGTACTTGCCTGTAAAATTGTAGTCGGAAACATCAAAATCGCGCTTGCAAAAATAGGCGGAATGACGCCGCTTAAATTTAGCTTGATCGGCACGTAATTCATAATGCGCTTGTTTTGATTCGCCATCAATACCTTGCGCGAAAACGATACCGGAATTCTGCGTTCACCTAGCTCCACATATAAAATTGCCCCGATAGTAGCCAGGATGATTAGCACGATCGCGATTAGCTTTAAAACGTTCATTTCGCCGGTATTTACTAAATTTACAGTACTTCCGATCGCTCTAGGGATGGCGCTTACGATACCCGCAAAGATAATAAGGCTGGTGCCGTTACCGACGCCGCGCTGCGTAATCTGCTCGCCGATCCACATCAAAAGCATAGTGCCTGCCAGCATCGAAATGCACGAGATAAAAACAAACTCGTTGGTATTTTCGGCCATTATCGCAGGCGCTCCGGTTTGTCCGTGGATGCCCTGTAAACCGATGCTAACGCCGATGGATTGAACCATAGCGATTGCGATGGTAGCGTATCTGATGATCTGCATATATTTCTGCATACCGTCGCGCTCTTTTTTGAGTTTACCTAAATTTGGAAAGGTTGCGGCAAGCAGTTCCATAATGATCGAAGCGGTAATATAAGGCATGATGCCTAGCGAGATAACGCTGAATCGCTCCGCCGCGTTACCGCTAAACATATTAAACATTCCAAAAGCGTTGTTGCTATTGCTTTGAAAAAATTGCTTTATAACCTCAACGTCCACTCCCGGAACCGGCACATAAGCTAGCAACCTATAGGCAAAAAGAAAGCCCAAAGTAATGAGAATTTTGTTGCGTAGCGATTTATTCATTATTTTTGTCCGCTAGACTTTACGTTCTCGTCTTTGATCTTGCTAGCGAGCGCTTTTGCGCCTACGCCGATCAGCTTGATCTTTTTAACGGAATTTGAAATTTTATGAACGGATTTGATGCTTTCGATCGTGATCTCACTAAGATCTTTGATAGCTTCGATTTTATCGACATTGATCACGTAAGGCTTTTCAAATTTAGAAGTAAAACCTACCTTTGGAAGCCTTCGCTGAATCGGTTGCTGACCGCCCTCGAAGCCTCTTTTTTCGTGAGAGCCGGTACGCGCGGTCTGACCCTTGCCGCCGCGACCTGCAGTTTTACCCAGACCGCTTCCTTGACCGCGACCCAAGCGCTTAGTAGCGTGAGTCGAGCCTGGGGCTTTTTTAAGATTTTCTAATCCCATCTTTTATCCTTGTTAGTGTTTTAACATACTAAGAGCTTTCATTGTAGCTCTTACGACGTTTGAGGAGTTGTTCGAACCTAGCGATTTGGTGAGGATATCTTTAACACCCGCAAGCTCTAAAACCGGGCGCACGGAGCCGCCCGCGATAACGCCGGTACCTTCGCTCGCCGGCTTAAGTAAAATTTTGCTCGCATTGTATTTAACTTCGATATCGTGAGTGATAGTAGAGCCATTTAAATTTACCTTGATGATATTTTTAAACGCATCGTCCACCGCCTTTTTAATCGCGTCAGGAACCTCTTTGGATTTGCCGAAGCCAAAGCCTACCAAGCCGTTTCTATTGCCTACTACGATAAGAGCCGTAAACCTAAACCTTCTACCACCTTTAACGACCTTCGTAACCCTACCGATATTGACGATTACCTCTTCGAATTCTTCTCTATTATACTTTTCCACAATCATTCCTTTGGGTTATAGTTTGATGCCGTTTTGGCGTAGCGACTCGGCAAAGCTTGCGATTACGCCGTGATACAAATAGCCATTGCGATCGAAAATCGCTTCAGAGATGCCTTTATCTTTTAACTTAGAGGCTAAATCTTTAGCTAAGCTAGCCGCGCCCTCTTTGTTCGCCTTTAAATTTAAAACCTTACCGCTGCTGGCGCACAAAGTCGCGCTCGCTGCGTCGTCGATAGCCTGAGCGTAGACCGTCCTATTGGATTTGAAAATAGAAATTCTAGGGCAAGATGCGACGCCTGAAATTTTAGCGCGAATTCTTCTTTTTCTCTTGATTCGTAAAGAGATTTTTCTTTTTAATACGTTCTGTGTCATTTCTCAACCCTTATTTCTTAGCTGTTTTTCCGGCTTTGCGGATGATATGCTCTTCAAGATACTTGATGCCTTTGCCTTTATATGGCTCAGGCGGTCTAAATCCTCTGATCTCGGCTGCTACTTGACCTACTTGCTGCTTGTCGTCGCCTTTGATGGTTACGACGTTTTTATCTACGGAAATTTCAATTCCCTTTGGAGATTCAAAATTTATCGGATGCGAAAAGCCTAAATTTAGCTCAAGCACTTTGCCCTTCATCGCAGCTCTATAGCCGACGCCGTTGATTTCAAGCTGTCTTGAAAAGCCCTCGGTAAGACCAAGGACGATATTGTTGGCTAAAGCGCGGTATGTTCCCCAATACGCTCTGCTCTGTCTATCCTCGCCCTTAGGTGAGAATTCTATCTTTCCGTCTTCGATTTTTACATCGACATGACCTTTTAAATCAAGCTCTTTTTCGTTATTCGATTTTTTAAATTTTAACGACGAGCCGTCGATTTTGACCTCAACTCCGCTCGGAATAGAGATCGGTTTTTTACCAATTCTTGACATAATTTTCCTTTTTATTTGTCTAGGGTATGTCTACTTTTACGAATGGATACCACAATGCCATAAAAAGTAGAAACTTCTTACCAGATCGTGCAAAGCACTTCGCCGCCGACGCCCGCTTTGTGCGCGTCGATACCGCTCATAACGCCTTTGCTTGTGCTAACGACGACGGTTCCGTAGCCGTTTTTGAAGCGCTTGATCTCGTCTTTGCCTTGATATACGCGGCGACCCGGAGTCGAAATTCTTTTAACTTCGTTTATCACGCTCCTGCCCTTTTCGTCGTATTTAAGCACTACGTTGATGATCTTTTTATTGTTTTCCTCTACTACGTTGTAGCTCTCGATATAGCCCTTCTCGGCTAAAATTTTAAGCATAGCCTCAACGACGTTTGAGTGAAAAAGCTTAGTCGTATCTAGCCTTCGCATCGCAGCATTTCTGATGCGAGTTAGTCCATCTGAAATAAGATCGTTAATCATCTCTTCTCCTTACCAGCTTGCTTTTTTTAGACCTGGGATCAAGCCCTCGTTTGCCATCTTGCGAAGGCAAACGCGACAAATTCCAAAATCCTTATAAACGGAGTGCGGACGACCGCAAATTTGACATCTGGTATATGCGCGAGTGCTAAATTTAGCGGGGCGTTTCGCCTTGGCTACCATTGATTTTTTTGCCATATCATTTTCCTTTTGCAAAAGGCATGCCGAATAGCTCTAGCAATTTAAATGCCTCTTTATCGTTATTTGTAGTCGTTACAACGGTTATATTCATACCGTGAGTTCTTAAAATTTGATCGTATTCGACCTCAGGGAACATCAGCTGCTCTTGCAAGCCGAAGTTGTAATTGCCGCGTCCGTCAAAGCCCGTTCTAGGTAGTCCTCGGAAATCCTTAACTCTAGGAAGCGCGATAGAGATCAGTTTGTCTAGGAAGGCAAACATCTGCTCTTTTCGTAACGTAACCATTATGCCTACCGGGAAACCTTCGCGCACTTTAAAGCCGGCAACCGATTTTTTTGCATTGACGATAAGCGCTTTTTGGCCTGCGATCAGCGAGATAGTATCGGCCATATTTTGAAGCACCTTTTGATCTTTGCTCGATTCCCCAGTTCCTACGCTGATAACGATCTTTTCAAGTGCCGGGATAAGCATAGGATTTTTTATATCAAATTCTTTCTGCAAAGCAGCTCTGATGGAATTTACATATTTATCTTTTAGTCTGCTCATAATCAACCCTCTACCAACGCAACGTTTGAAATATCCATAGGCATCTCTTTGCTTGTAAAGCCGCCTTGCGGATTTTGCTCGGTTGGTTTGATAGCCTTTTTAGCCATTTTACAACCCTCGACGATAACTTGAGCTTTTTTAGGGAACACGGCCTTAACGGTGCCTGTTTTGCCCTTATCGTCACCTGCGATGATCTTTACTTGATCGCCTTTTTTAATCTTAAATTTTACTGCCATTATAAAACCTCCGGAGCCAGCGAAACGATCTTCATAAAACCGCCGTATCTGACCTCTCTACCGATAGGACCGAAAATACGAGTACCGATCGGCTCTTTTTTTGAATCCAAAATAACGGCTGCGTTCTCATCGAATCTAATTAGTGAGCCGTTGCCTCTGTGCAACTCTTTAGTCGTACGAACGACTACGGCTTTTACTACTTGACCGCGCTTAATCTTGCCGTTAGGGAGCGCTTTTTTTACAGAGCAAACGATAATATCGCCGATTGTGGCGTATCTTCTTTTGCTGCCGCCCAAAACTTTAATACACATAAGTTCTTTTGCGCCGCTATTATCAGCTACCGCAAGTCTGGTAAAACTCTGTATCATTATTCAACTCCTGTTTTCAAAACCGCTTTTAAGCGAAACGATTTTCTAGCGCTTAGCGGTCTGCACTCGATCGCAGATATGGTGTCGCCGATCTTTACGACGTTGTTTTCATCGTGGATCAGATATTTTTTAAATCTTTTTACGATCTTTCTATATCTAGGGTGCATAACCCTTCTTTCTACCAAAACGGTAGCTGTTTTATCGCCCGCCTTCTTTACGACTACGCCTTGAATTTCTCTTTTAAATGCCATAATCTATCCTTATTTCGCTTTAATAGCGGTGTTGATTCTAGCGATATCTTTTTTGATAGCGCGAATCTCGTTAGGATTGCTTAGCTGCATAGTTTTTAGCTTTTGTCTAGCCGTAAATAAAAGCAACTTACTTTGTTTCAACATAGAATTTAGCTCAGCTAAATCTTTATCTTTCAAATCAGTATATTTCATTTTCGCTTTCCCTACTTACGATTTTCGTTTTAAAAGGTAGTTTATGAATCGAAAGCATAAGCGCCTCTTTAGCAACCTCTTCGCTAACGCCGGTCATCTCGAAAATGATCCTGCCCGGTTTTATATTCATTACCCACTCTTCTACGCCGCTCTTACCCTTACCCATACGAGTTTGTAGAGGCTTTTTGGTAAGCGGTTTGTCTGGGAATACCTTAATCCAAATTTTAGCTTGACGATTCACGAAGCGCGTCATCGCGACACGAGCCGCTTCGATCTGGCGAGAATTTACCCTACCCGCCTCTACCGCTTTGATACCGAAATCGCCGAACGTCAAGGAATTTCCTCTCGTTGCGTAGCCGCGATTGCGACCTTTCATCATCTTGCGGTATTTTGTTCTTTTTGGCATCAACATAACTATTTACCTCTTCTTGGTCTGCGTGTTTTTTTAGGCGCATCATCGGTCTTTTCAGCCTGGATGCCTTTTTGTAAAATTTCACCCTTAAAGATCCAAACCTTAATGCCGATATTACCGTAGGTCGTATGCGCTTCGGCAAAGCCGTAATCGATCCTAGCCCTTAGAGTATGAAGCGGAACGCGTCCCTCCAAATACCATTCGGTTCTAGCCATCTCCGCGCCGCCCAAGCGACCTGCGACGCAAATTTTAATTCCCTTTGCGCCTGCTTTTTGAGCGCCTTGGATGACCTTTTTCATAGCGCGGCGGAATGCAACGCGGCGCTCTAGCTGCATGGCTACGTTTTCCGCAGCCAAAAGTGCATTCGAGCCTACTTTACGCTCCTCTTTGATATTGATGGCTATGTCTTTATTGACTAGCTTAACGACTTCGCTTCTTAAATTTTCGACCTCGCCGCCTTTTTTGCCGATGATGATACCCGGTCTTGCGGCTACGATCGTTACGCGAATTTTCTTAGCCGTTCTTTCGATAAGAATTTGGCTAATTCCCGCATAGTAAAGCTTAGCTTTTAAAAATTTGCGGATCTTGTAATCCTCGCCGATACTCTCGGAAAGCGTCGCTTTAGAAGGAAACCATCTAGACTCCCAATTTCGATTAATTCCTAATCTTAAACCGATCGGATTTACTTTCTGTCCCATTTACGCTTCCTTCTTACTTGGTTTTGCTACTTCGACGATGATGTGCGAAGTAGGTTTGCGGATACGGCTAGCCGTACCTCTGGCGCGCGGACGAAATCTCTTAAGTACGGGACCCGCATCCACTCGGCAGCTGGTAACTACGACCTCTTCAGGCTCAAAGCCGCCGTTTGCGACCGCGCTTGAAATCGCCGTAGCGATATATTTCGCGCCGCGATTAGGTGTAAATTCTAAAGTAGCAAGGGCAAATTCCGCGTTCATGCCTTGAATTTGTTTTGCGATAAGTCTTGCTTTTGTCGGCGAAAGGCGAACAAATTTAATAGTTGATTTACTCATATTCTATCCTTACTTGCCGATCTTTTTCTGCACGGAGCCTTTGTGGCCTTTGAAAGTGCGCGTAGGAGCGAACTCGCCTAATTTATAACCGATATGATGCTCGGTGACGTAAACCGGGATAAAATTCTTTCCGTTATGAACGTTAAACGTAAGTCCGATCATTTCAGGCACGATCGTGCTTCGTCTCGACCAAGTCTTGATCGGTTTGTTATCGCCGGCTTTCTTTGCCGCAACGACTTTTTTCATTACGTGATCATCTACGAAAGGACCTTTTTTTAGCGATCTAGCCATTTTTATTTTCCTTTCCTTCTTGAAATTATAAGCTTATCGCTCGCTTTTTTATGGCGAGTTTTATAGCCCTTCGTCGGTTTACCCCACGGAGTTACCGGATGGCGACCGGAGTTTTTCTTACCCTCGCCACCGCCGTGCGGGTGATCGACCGGATTCATCGCAGAACCTCTGGTTTGAGGACGGATACCTCTGTGGCGGTTACGTCCGGCTTTACCAATGACGACGTTTGCCCACTCTTCGTTACCCACTACGCCGATACTAGCCATACACTCTGCAAGCACTCTTCTCATCTCGCCGCTAGGCAGACGTAAAATGACGTATTTTTCCTCTTTACCCATAAGCTGAGCATAGCCTCCTGCGCTACGTGCCATTTGGGCGCCTTTGCCGGGTTTTAACTCGATATTGTGCAGGATAGTTCCCACAGGGATGTTTTTCATCTTCATCGCGTTGCCAGGTTTAATATCTAATCCACCCTCGGCAGCGGCTACTACGTCGCCCACTTTAAGATCGTTAGGCTTGATAATGTAGCGCTTCTCGCCGTCTGCGTATGAGATCAATGCGATACGGCAGTTGCGATTCGGATCGTATTCAATCGCCTCGACCTTGCCAGCAACGCCGAATTTATTTCGCTTAAAATCGATAATTCTATAAAGTTTAGCGGCTCCAGCTTGTTTATGACGGCTGGTAATGCGACCGTTATTGTTCCTTCCGGCTGCGGCAGGAATTTTAACAAGCAAACCTCTAACGCTAGCTTTTGCAGTGATATCCTCGCTGCTAAGACCAGTCATAAATCTTCTACTTGGAGTATAGGGTTTATAAGTTTTAATCGCCATTTTACGCCTCCACGCTTTCTAAGCTTGCACCCTCAGGTAGTTTGACGTAGAATTTTTTCACATCGTTTCTAGCGCCAGTTCTGCCTTTAAATCTTTTTACTTTGCCGTCCTGTCTTAAAGAATTTATCTTTAGCGGAGTGATCCCGAAATAGTTTTTTAAAACGCTCTTTAGTCCGTTTTTCGTAACCGACGGGCTAGTTTGGATAACGACCACGCCGTTTTCTTGAAGACCGAGAGACTTTTCCGTATAAAGGATCGTTTTGATATCTGTTATATCTGCCATTTTAGTCCTCTTTCACTATTGATTCAAATGCCGCTTTTTCGAATACGACCGAGCCGTAAACTGCGATTAGGTAAGCATTGACCTCGCTTGCATCGATGACATAGCAATTTTTTAGATTTCTATAGGCCAAAAGAGTTTGTGCGTCTAGCTCGTTTTTAACGATTAGCGCATCTCTAACGCCCAGTTTCTTAATAAAATTTGCCGCATCTTTGGTTTTACCGCTTTTTAGCTCCAAATCGTCGAAGATAAAAATTTTACCCTCGTTTGCTTTCTCATTGATAGCAAATTCCAGCGCAAGGCGTTTTTGCTTCTTATTGACCTTCTGCTCGTAATTTCGCTCGTTAGTCGGACCGAATGCGACCGCGCCGCCTACCCAGACGTTAGTTCTAGTTGAGCCCGCACGTGCGCCACCGCGACCTTTTTGTCGCCACGGTTTTTTACCGCCGCCGCTAACCTCGGCGCGAGTTTTAGCGTTAGCCGTATTTGCACGAAGCGAAGCAAGGTAAGATTTGACGTACAAATATAGATTGTGCGAATTGACTTCCGAAAATCTCGCAGGGATTTCAATTTCGCTTGCTTTTTCCAGTTTTTCGTTAAGCACGCTTACTTTACTCATTTTACTATCCTTATTCTGCCCATTGCGCCGTTAAATCCAGGAACCGAGCCTTTAAGCACTAAAATTTTATTCTCGGCATCAAAGCTTACGACTTCGTTTTTGGCAGTGATCGTTTCGTTTCCAGTGCGTCCCGCCATCCTCATACCAGGCTGAACGCGACCCGGCCACTCGCAGTTGCCGATCGAGCCCGGTCTTCGGTGAAAGCGGCTGCCGTGCGCTGCGGGACCGCCCGCAAAGCCATGACGCTTAATGACGCCCTGATAGCCTTTTCCCTTTGATCTGAAGCTTACTTTGACGATCTTGGCTTCGCTCAAAACATCTAAATTTTGATCGCCAAGCTCGGCATTTTCTAAGCTTAGTGTTGCGAATTTATTAAATTCCTTGCTTAGGCTATATTTCTTTTGAATGCCGGCGATAGCTTTGTTATATGCCTTGCCCTCTGCGTAGGCTACGATAGCTTTTTTCTCATCGCAAACTTCGCAAATTTTGGTATTGATAAGTCGTAAAAGCGTCACGGGCGTGCTGCTCGTGTCGATCGTCCTACTCATACCTATTTTTTCTACAATATATTCCATTGTTTTACCCCTTATTTGCCCATCGCGTGAACTTCGACGTTGACTTCCGGAGCCAAATCAAGCTTAGTTAGCGAATCAACCGTATCTGGCGTAGCCGCTACGATGTCTAGCATACGAGCGTGAATTTTCATCTCAAACTGCTCTCTGGAGTCTTTATTTACGTGCGGAGATCTTAAAACGGTGTAGCGTTTAATCTTCGTAGGCATCGGCACGGGACCTCTGACGTCCGCACCTGTTCTTTTTACGGCTTCAACGATAGCCGAAACTGTGCGATCTAAAACTCGATGGTCATAAGCCTTGAGTTTTAACCTAATTTTTTGCATCACTTTTCCTTAATAAAGAACTTGTCGCAACGCGCGACCCTTTGTTTCAGACAAAAGATACACATTATATAAAAGCGCTCCGGCTTTGTCAAGAAAATAGCCAAATTTTATGGAAATATTTCCTTTTAATAAGGAAAAATATATAGAATTTCGAAAATTTTTAGGGTGCTGGAAATTTTCAATACAAAAATTTTAGATAAATTTGA
>NZ_CALEDC010000187.1 GCF_937949835.1 uncultured Campylobacter sp. | reverse complement strand
ACTCCGCGTATCGCTTGAATACTTGTAAAACGCCTTGCCTTTCAGCTAAATAGCGCGGGCAAATTTTATATCGCGCACTGTTTAAAACTCAAAAATTAATTGGAAATTTTAAATTTCGGGCGCGGGTTCACTTCTAAGTATTCGCAAAAATAACGTATCAAAGCTAGAAAAATTTCGCTCCGTAGTGCCTAAAATTTTGATGAAATTTTGCGTATCAGCTCAACCGCCTCTTTTGCGTCCGCGCATACGAACTCGAAATGCGACCGTAGCTCCGAGGTACTGCCATAGCCGCAGCTTACGCCCACGCTTCGCACTCCCGCTGCCGACTTTGCCGCGATGGCGTCAAGCGACGTATCACCGATCATAAAGATATTTTGGCTAACAGAAGACAGGATTTCGTCACTGCAAATTTTGTCATAACAAGGAGTGGAATTTAGCTCATGCGCATCATAAATTTTACTGCCGCGCGCTCCACCTTTATCGCTCTCGCCCTCGATGCTGACACCGCTCTTCTGGCTATTATCGCCAGCTTTATATTTAATACCAATCGCTTCGCTTAAATTTTTAAACGAAATCCTATCAGAATTTTGACTCGCGATGCTACTTAAATTTTGCTCGTAAACTTTGCTAGGATCAGGATCAAGCGCAGGAAGGCTCTTTAAATCAGACGCTGAAATTTCACTCAAAATCGCGCTCCTGCTAGCAGCGCTTGTATTTTCATCGGCAGTCGCGTCGTGAGTTTTACCGCAAGCCGCATGCAGGCTTTTGCTAGCGGTCGCGCCGCAAATTCCTAAATTTTCGAGCGCCTTTAAGATCGGTTCGGCGCTTGGTTTGGGGTTTTGCACATCCTCTCGCCCGACGATGGTGCCGAAAAATTCCGCGATACCCAGATGCTGCAATAAAATTTTAGAAAATTTCGACGTCTTGGTCGTCACGACGCCTAAGTTTGCAAACTCGCTCGCCGCACGAACCGCTTCGAACGCACCGCTTAGCAGAACGGTCTGATCCAAAAAAGTCTGCGCGTATCGCTGTTTGTAGGCGAGCACGAAATTCTGCACATCGCGCGTCACGCCTAGACGCTCAAACATTACCTCTAACGGATGCCCGATAAGCCTTTTAATCGCTGCGTCGCTAGGCTCCGCAGCGCCCAAATGCGCAAACGCGTAATGAAAGCCATCCAGTATCGCGGGCGTGGAGTCTATGAGCGTGCCGTCCAGATCGAAAAGCAGTGTAATTTGGAATTTTGGCATTTTAAAATTTAATTTGGATATAAAAAAAGCGGAGCCGAAGCTCCGCTTATGTGGATCTAGAAAAGATTATTTTCTAAATTTAGCATCAACGCGTCTATTTTGAGCGCGGCCTGCTTTAGTAGCGTTTGTAGCGATAGGCTTAGTCTCGCCGTATCCTACAGTGGTGATTCTGCTAGCATCTACGCCGAAGCTCTTAAGCGCACCTCCAACTGCAGCAGCTCTGCGCTCGGAAAGCTTTTGATTATATGCATTCGAACCGGTGCTATCGGTGTGACCCTCTAGGATTACTTTGTAATCAGGGTGAGCTACTAGCACGTCGCTTACGTTTTTGATCTGGTTCATAAACTCAGGAGAAATTTTTGAGCTATCTGTAGCGAAATTTACGCCCAAATTTAATCTAATAACTTTTTCGCAGCCATATTCATCTACAACTACGCCAGCAGGTGTACCCGGGCATCTATCGACATTATCGCATACGCCGTCGTTATCTGCGTCTTTGCAACCTGCAGGAGCCGGAGCAACTGGAGCTGCGTCAGCATATCTCTTGCCAAAATCAACTGCAAAGCCTAGAGTATAGAACAATACGTGGTTGCCGTCGTCAAATCTGATAGCATCGCGTGCTTCAAGTTTTGTAGCAAAATTGTCGGTAATGTAGTATTTTAGACCCAAGCCGTATTGACCGAAGCCGCTATCTTGATCGCCATCGTTATAAACGTCTTTAGTGTAATCCATATAGCCAAGACCTAGCAAGCCGTATAATTTGAAATTATCGGTAAAATTTACCAAGTCTTTTACAGCATTGATGTGATAGTATTTAGCGTCAGGCTTATCGTTGCCTACTCTGTGAGCTAAATCCTCTACGCCAATATTGCGAGAGTAATCAAAACCAACCTCTACTTGATCGATAAACGAATCTTGTAGATTTTTGGCAAGACGTAGACCGAACATAAAATTCGAATCCAAATCCATATTGCCCTCATGAGTCATTCCACCGATAGTAGGGGTAATCTCCCAGTGATAATCAGCATCGCTAGCGAACAATGCGCTGGATGCACACAAGCTTAATGCAAGTAGAACTTTCTTCATTAAACATCCTTTCAAATAAAGTTATAATTCGATATTACCATAAAATTTTTAAAGAATTTACAAATTTGCGACAATTTCGCCACAAATTTGTAAAAAACATTATCTCTTAGAGAACTGCGGACTTCTACGCGCTTTGCGGCGACCGAATTTCTTTCGCTCGACCACGCGACTATCGCGAGTTAGCAGACCTTTTGGCTTAAGAGCCGCTCTAAAATCTTTATCCATAGCCGCAAGTGCTTTTGAAATTCCGTGTTTTAGCGCATCCGCTTGAGCTGAATATCCGCCACCCAAAGTCTGCGCGGTGATATCCATTGAGGTCTCTTGCTTAGTCGCCAAAAGCGGCTGAACGACTCTTAGTTTGATCGCTTCGTGACCGCCTAGCCAGGTGTTTAGATCCATACCGTTTACTACGATCTTGCCGCTTCCAGGTTTTACCCAAACCTTAGCTACGGCAGTTTTTCTCTTTCCGGTTGCATAAATTGTCGCCATGATTATTTTCCTTTTTTAGTTGTTTGCGCAGTATGAGGGTGCTCGCCGCCTTCATATACGAATAGCTTTTTGATCATCGCCTTGCCGAGCTTCGTCTTAGGAAGCATGCCGCGAACCGCAAGTCTGTAGAGTTTTGCGGGATTGTTTTTAAGCAGGTCTTGAAATTTCACGCTCTTTACGCTTCCGAAATAGCCCGAGTAGCTGTGATAAAGCTTGTCGTCGCCTTTGTTATTGCCGGTAAATACGGCTTTTGAAGCGTTGATGATAACGACGTAGTCTCCGCAATCCACGTTTGGAGTGTAGCTTGGTTTGTGTTTGCCGCGTAGCAATACCGCAACTTCGGTAAGCATCCTACCGAATCTTTTGTCGGTCGCGTCGATAACGACCCAGTCGCGCTTAACTTCGCTAGGCTTTGTAATTTCTGTCATGGTTTCCGCCTTATTAAAATTTGAGCTGTGATTATATAGAAATATCCTTACGTATAGCTTAATTTAAGCTGTCTTTAATCTATCTGCGCTCAAATTTCATCTAAATTTTAAAATTTCATCCCTCCTCATTCACTTCGATCAGCCTAGCGCCCGCAGCTTCGAGAGCCAGCACGAAGGCGCGCACCCGCGCATGCGGATAAAACTCGCGGATCACGCTTTTATACCGCGCCACTTGAGCTTTGTTTTGCGCGAGGTATTTTTCGGAGCTTTTGTAATCAAAAAGCAAAATTTCATCCTGCCCAAAGCACGCCAAATCCACGCGCAAAAGATCACCCTCCGCGCTTTTGATCGGCATCTCTTTATAAGCTTGAGCGCCCTTTATCAGAGCTAAAAATTCCTCGTTTTTGCTTAGTCCTAGTGCCCGCGCCGCGATATTTTCGAAATCCGCATCATTTAAAAATTTAGCGTAGCGACCTCTAGCAAGGCTTACTCCTCGTAGAATTTCATCCGCTGCAAATCCTTCGCTCATCTCCAGAGCATAGTGCAGCGCCTCGCCGAAATATATCGCGCTTAGCGCCTCCGTTTCGCCGCAACCTGCTTTTTCTTGCGCACTTTGAGGCTCGCCCGCTATGAGCGCGATCTTTTTGCGCGGCGGTTTCTCTTCTGATTTTACGGAGCTTGGGATTACGTAGCCGTATTGAAAATCCGGGATATCCAGCCACTCCACGACGCCCGCGCCCTTGGTCTTTTTGGCGTAAGGCGAAAAAAAGCTATAATTGTATTGATCTATTTTTGCCTCGGAGCGTTTTACGATGATGAGCGAGCGTTCGGCGCGGGTAAATGCCACATAGAGCTTATTTATATCCTCTTCATGTGCAGAGCGATCGTTTTCATCCATTAATGCTGCAAATTCCGTATCCAGGCTCTTTCTGCTCGCAAATTTATAAAAAATTCTCCACTTATGCGTGGCGAAATCATAGTCCGTCGCGAGCTTTGAGCTCTCGCCCCGATCTTTTCCTCCGATGCGGTCGCAAACGATTACGTGTGGGAACTGAAGCCCCTTGGACTTATGCACGGTCATAATTTTAATGCCGCTTTGTTCCTTGGCAAATACCTCCGTTTCGTCGTTTGCAAACAGATACTCGCTAAAACTATTAAATTTTGCCAGCGTCTCAAAAAATAGCAATAGATCCGGATCGACAAAATTTAATTTCAGCGCGCTAGCGATAAATTCTGCCGTTTTTTGCGCGTTTTTATGCAGATCGACCGCTATCTTTTTAAGCCGCCTACCCAAAATCACTTCGGCGTTTCGCAGATAAATTTCATCGCCACCTACGCAAAATTTCGCGTATTGAATTACGGCATTTACCTGCTCGCTGCAACGCAGAGCCTTGTTTGAGCCGCTGCAAACCTCGCAAAATTCCGATAGCATCTCTTTTAGCGCGCTTACGTGCTCGTTTTTCCAACACAAAATCGCTATATCATCAGCTCTCACGCCGCACTCCTCAACAAGTCTGCGCGCTTGCTCCGCAGCCCCCTTTAGCACGTCGTCGTATGAAAATGCCGCTACGTAGCCGTAATCGTCGCTTTGCACCTCAAATAGCGGCATTTGTGGATGAGAAAGAGGATAATCCTTGATTTTTTGCAGCACCGAAGCGGGCAGATCGCTATCTAGCTTATTTGCTGCGATTTGATCTTCATAAGACGCAAATTTATCGCGCAAGATCTCATTTACAAATTTTACGATGAGTTTTAAGCTGCGATAATTGCGCGGCAGGCTCTGCGTTTTGATTTGACTAAACTGCTCGCGCAAAATATCAAAAATTTTTCTCTCTGCGCCGCGAAATTTATAGATGCTCTGTTTTTTATCGCCTACGTAAAAAAAGCTGCCGCAGCGCTCTTCCGCTCCTTTGCCAGCAAGCGCCTCAGAGATTAGCGGCAGCATGATTTCATACTGGCAAATGTCGGTATCTTGGAATTCGTCGATTAAAATATGCGTGATTTTAGAATCGAGCCTGAAATACAAAAGCTCGCGATTGCCCTGCAACGCCTCTGCGCTTGGATTTAACAGCGAGTGCACGGCTGCGGTGACATCACCGAACGTAAGCTTGCCACTTTTGCGCTGCACCGATTTAAGCGCTTCGGCATAAATTTTAATTAGTCCTGCCAGCTTAGCCGCATATGTCGCATCCATCCACGCTATTTCGCGAGCTATAGCGTCTTTTAGCCTTGCTAGCTCACCGTCAAGATGCGAAATTTTTTTAAGCTGTGAGCGCGGATAATCGAAACTGCCGTTGGCAAGAGCCGAAAGAATGAAGCCCGAAGATAATTTTGACAAATCGCTAACAGGGCTTAGCCCATTTACGGCTCCAGCGCTTACGCCCGCATCTCTCGCCGCTTTTTGCAAGCAGGATAAAATTTCATTTATCTCTGCTAGCGCCGAGCTTGCAGGAAACGTGGGCGGATTTATGCTTATATCGCCTCTCCAAATGCTTTGTAAGCTATTTAAAAACTCGTTCTTTGTCATTCCTGAGTCGCTTACATAATCCACGACCTCTCTTAATAGCGCTTCGTTTTTACAAATCGCGCCTAAAAACGCAGCCTGCTGCACACTCAAAATCCCTTCATCGTTTTCAAAACCGGGATCGATGCCGCTGTTTAACGCAAATGAGCGCAGAGCCTTTGCAAAAAACGCATCGAAGGTAAAGACGTTTAGGCTCTCGCTTAAAAATTTAGGCAGTAGGCGCTGCTGCGCTGCCAAAACCTCATCCGCACTCATATCTAGATCCTCGCAAATTTGCGCTAGCTCGGGGCTCGGCACGAGGGCGCCGTCGCGCGCGATAAGCAAATTTTGAAATTTCTCCACGATGCGCGTTTTCATCTCGGCGGCCGCTTTTTTGGTGAAGGTAAGCGCTAAAATTTCATTGATCGGCTCGCCTTTTAGCACCAGCTCGATGAACCTGACCGCGAGGTTGAAGGTCTTGCCGCTGCCTGCGCTTGCTTCAAGCGCCAGATAATTTTCAAATTTTGCCATCGATCTGCCCCTTGCAAATGATTTTATAATCGCAGTATTCGCAGCTTTGCACCGCTTCCGTGCGCGTAAAAGCGACCTCGCTTGCAAATTCCTTGCCGATAGAGCTTAGCGTCTCGCGCAGATTTTCTAAGCTAGGCGTTTTGTCGCCAGGAGCCGCAAACGCGCAGTCTTTTAGCGACAGATAGGCGCATTCGCACTCCTGGGCTAAAAGCGCGCGATAAAACGTAAGCTGGAATTTTTCCATATGTTTTTTAGCCGAACCACGTTTGTAATCGATGATAAACTTCCGCCCTGCCTTATCTTCGTCGATGCGGTCGATCCGCCCGCTCAGCCGCACTCCGTCAAGCTCGCCTTTTAGCGATACTTCACTACCGCTAAAGCTCCAAATTTGCTCATGCTCTTTCAAAAGCTTAGCTAGCTTTTCTACCGATTTTAACTCAAGTTCCGCATCAAAGCGCGCGATGCCCGCTTCTCGCGCGAGCTGCGAATAAATAAAGCGAAATTTTTCCATGCTAAATTTCATCCCCGCTCGCTCATATAAACGCTGAAAACTCGTATGTAAAATTTTGCCCAAAAGCGCATTATCCTCGCCAAATTTTAGCCCCTCCTTCAGTCCGAAAACGTAGCGGTAATAATACTTCCTCTTGCATTCTAAAAACGTATCCAGCCGCGAAAACGACAGCTCCTCGGCAAAAAAATCATGGCGAGCCACGGGGTCTTCTTGTCCGCATAAGGCGGGCTTAAATTCCTCCCGCCCAAAAAGCCGCAAATAATCCTCCTGCGAAAATTCCGCGTCTTGTTGCACTTCAAAGCTTTTCAAAAACCGCGAAGGCAATTTCTCGACGCTTTGCAGATAGCAAATCGCGCTTTTTTTAGCGCCTCTTAGCAAGCCGTCGTAGTAAAATCTTTGTAAATTTTCGCGGTCTGCATGGCTGATGAGCCCTGCTCTAGCGCGCAAAGCAGAGTTTAAAAACATCTCTCCGCTACTGCGCTTAGGCACCAGATCATCGTTAAAATCGGGGATTATCACGCCGTCAAATTGCAGTCCGCGGCTCTCTAAAAGCCCCATTACCGTGACCTTTCCGCCACGAACATCATCAAGCTTAATGCGCGAAATTTCTAACAAAAAAAGATCGATCAGATTGCCTAAGCTTAGGTTTTCGTCCTTAAATTTTCGAAGTAAAATTTTAATTAGATATAGCGGCTCTTTTAGCTTTTCTTGCAGCAGCGCGTCGCTAATTTTAGGTAAACAGGCGAGCTTGATAATTAACGCCTCGAAATGCTCGAAGCTTACTTGCTTTGCAAAATCGCGCACGAACTCGCCAAAAAGCGCCTCATCCACGCCCACACTCGCAAAAAACAGATCAAGCTCCTGCGGGTTTGGGCGCTGCGGATATTCATCTGCACCCTCGTGCATTTTAGAGTGCCTAAAGCAATCGCGCCGCTCAGGGCTTTTTGAATACCTATCTTCCTCCTCAAGCTCTATATGCTCCAGTTGCATAGAGTATCGTAGGCTCTTTTGCTGCTTTAAAAGCTCTTGCTGTTTTGCACGAGCCGAATAATCGCGCTGCTGCGCACACTCCAAGGGCTCTTGCAACTCTGCAAGATCTAGCGAAAAGCTTTGCTCTTCCGCGCTATTCGCGCGTTCTGCCGAAATTTCACGCAGAATTTCAAAATTTTCCGTATTTTCAAACGCCCCTGCAGACATAAAATTTAAATCCGTTTTAGAATTTGAAAAAATTTCGCAATCAGGCGCGGAATCTTGCTGTGTAAAATTTTGCGAAATAGAATTCTCCAAAGCGAAATTCCCAAGCGCTAAATTTTGCTGTACCGCAGAATCCTCCGTATTCAAGAATCCTCCCTCCGGGCTTTTAAATGCGCAGTAATCTACGCCAAATTTCGGCGTGCGCGCTTCTTTTAAGCACTGCGAAATTTTCTCTAGCGTTACGTAAAATAGGCTATCTTTAAGCTTCTCTCCCATCGCAAAATTTAGCAGCCTGTGCGAACCGCGAGCCCTTGCGATGCGCTCGTCGTAAAGCCGCAGTGTGCCGGCAAAGCTCTCGTCGGGCAAAATCACCGCGATGCGCTCCGGCGCAATGCCCGCGCGCACAAAGGATGAAATTTTTTCAAAAACATAGCTCGCCTGCAAGCTTCGCAGCTCAAAGCCTCTACACACAACCGCTCCGCCCACGCTTAGCGGCTCGCGGCTTAGAATTTCACCCGTACTAAGATTTACGCGGTATGCAAAACCTGGCTCTAGGCTTATGCCGCGAAGCTCCTCCACCGTGCGCACGGGCTTAGAATTTAAAGTCGTGGCTCTAAAGCTCAACACAACCTCGCTAAGCTCTGCAGCGCGCTTAAAAATCTCGAACTCAAATGCGCTAGGATTGCCGTCGATGTTGATTTCTATCCGCTCAAATCCGCGCAGATAGGACTCGTTTAGCTCATAAAGCGCGGGTAGCGTGATCTCGTCGTAAAATCCATGCTCACGCAAAATCCTTGCATACGCCCCCGCTAGCTCTCGCAGAATTTCAAAATGCTCGGCATACCACGCATAGGTGTCGCTAAGATCGAGCGCATCGATACTTACGCGCTCCGTCGCAAGCTCCTTGAAAAAGCCGAAAAGATACTCGCGGTTGCGCATAAACTCGTAAAGCTCGTTAGGGAATTTAAGCCTTTCGCCTGCGCGCTTGCTCTCGCTCACTGCCTGCTTCATAAAAAGCGCGCGATCTATCTCGCCGCAAGCGACAAGATCCGGCACAAAAAGCGCCTTTTCGTAGAATTCCGCCAACGTAATCCTTGGCGCCAGCACGCCGCCGCTCTCGCCTTGCAGCGCCGCGCGTAGCGCACGCGAGCTGGTGTAGACAAAAAGATTTTTAGAGGGCAAATTTTTCAAAACAAATCCTTTAGAGCGATTCGCAGAACGCGGAATTTTGCGATATTTTAGCAAGAAATTTTTAGTTTGGGCTTTTAAGCAAAGAAGTTTTTGAAAAGCTTGAGAGGCTAAATTTTATCAAGTCAAATTTAGTAAGTTGGACGAGCGTCAAATTTTAATCTGTGGCGCTTTGGCGCGAAATTCTGCCTCGCTCCGCATTAATCGCGACGTATTTAGATGCAAAATTTTACGAGTGGATTCCGTAAATTACAAAGCAGCAAAACGCGATCAAATTTAAGCAGGCTCAAGCTCGATCTTGTATCCTAGGCTCGGGACGTTTTTTATGATTTCGCCTCCCACTTTATCGCGGATACGCTTGACGAAGGTACGAAGCGCCGTATCGCTCACGGCTCCTTCGGTCCAGACATAACGCTTGATCTCCTCGTAAAGCACCAGCTCGCCCACGCGACTGGCTAGCAGCGAGACAAAAGAAAGCTCCTTTTTAGTAAGCACGATCTGCTCGCCATCCTTCAGCAAAATACGGCGAAGCCCGTCAAATACGTAGCCTGCGCCCATATTTACGACTCGTACAGAGTCCAGCTTAGACTTCATCAGCACACTTATCTCTAGCACGAATGCGGCGATATCTACCGGCTTAAAGTAATACCGCTCGACGCCAATCTCCATAACGCCTTTTAGCTGCTCCTCCCTACTGAAGCCGCTAAGCACCACGATAGGGGCATGTGGAAAGATCTGTTTGATCTGACGTATCATCGCTAGCCCATCTTCGATCGGCATCAAAATATCGGTAATGACGAGATTAGGGCTAAATTTTTTGAATTTTTTTACACCTTCAAGCCCGTTTTGGGCATTGTAAACGTTGTTAAAAATACCCTCAAACGCCTTATGCAGCGAGGCTAGTAATTTAGTATCATCCTCGACTAGCAAGACGTCCAGCTCTTTTAAAGCGCAGCTCATAGCAGACCCCTCAAGGCGAAATTTCAAACGAAATTCTTTCAAATTTTCTCTTTTATTGAGCTTAAAATAATGTTAAGTTAAAAATTTAATTTCATAAAGTAACACAACTCTTATTTTAGGTGCAAATATGGGCGGGATTAAAAAAACAAGCGTGAGTAAAAACTGCAGCCTAGGAGTGGGGCAAAATTTAAAGTGACGCAAGCTAAATCTTATCGGTGCGAAAGAGATTTAAGAGCGGCTGAAAGTAAAATTTTAAAGTTAGCGCAGGTAAAATTTCACTACGCGGCGGAGCGGAATTTTATTTTAGGCAAATATTTTAGAGGGAAATGAAACAGCGCTGATAAGGTTTTAGTAGGTAAACGGCGCTAGATAAAATTTTACGGGCGGCAAAGCGTTTATTGGCATAACTTTGACGGCAACAAGACGACTTCTCAAATTAAACGGCTTAAGACTGCACGAAATGTACCGCAGGATCTATTTTAAAAGAGCTAAGTGCGCCAAGTCCAATTTTTAAATTTAAAACGCATGAAATTTAGCTGCGAGCTTAGAAGTTATACGGACACGAAATCACACAAATAAAAAGCATGCGGCGCGATAGCCGGTTTAAATTTAAAACCGCGACTAGCGCAGATCGCTTCATCCAAAAACCGCTTAATTCAAAATCGCCGCGACAATCCTAAGTCCGCAAAAGTGCGCTTTGCGTACCGCTCCAGCCTGCAATTATCCAGGCTGCGACGGGTTTTAAATTTACGACGCAAAGACCGCTTTAGAATTTAAAGCTTGCCGTAAATTCAAAATTTTACCGCGCAGTCGCGGTAAAATTTAGTGCAGGCAAAATTTCAAAAATCATAAAATTTCAAGAAATTCTTTGAAGATATATTTGCTCTCGGTAGGCCCCGCGCTGGCTTCGGGGTGGTGCTGCACCGAAAATACTGGATAGTCTCTGTAGCGCACCCCCTCGATCGTGCCGTCGAAAAGATTTCGGTGCGTGATCTCGCAGATCTGCGCTATCGTTTCGGGGACGTTGTAGTTGTGGTTTTGCGCGGTGATCTCGATCGATTTGGTGCGCAGGTTTTGCACGGGGTGGTTTGCGCCGTGCTGGCCGAATTTCAGCTTGTAGGTCTCATATCCCATCGCGTTGCTTAGCAGCTGATGACCTAGGCAAATTCCAAAAATCGGCACGCGCGCCTCTACCATCTTTTTGATCTGCGCGATCTCCTCTTTAAGCATGCGAGGCTCGCCCGGACCGTTTGATAAAAACACACCGTCGATCTGCCCCTCTTTAAGCTTAGCAATCAGGCTCTCTGCTTTAACGTCGTGCGGAAAAACCTCAACGCCGAGCCCTAGATCGCAAAGCTCGTTTAGGATGTTTCGCTTGACGCCATAATCGATCACGGCTATCTTTTTGCCGCAGCTTGCGGGCTGAGCGTAGCTTCCTCTCTCGGCGTCCCAGCAACCCGATGTGTGCTTATACGGCGCCTTCGTGCTTACGATGCTTACGTAGTTGATCTCCTCTATGCGCGCAGACTCGCTAAGCGCCTTTTTAAGAGCCGCCTTATCACTGATCTCGGTAGAGACGAAGGCGCGCAGACTGCCCTGATCGCGCAGCATCTTGGTTAAAAATCTAGTGTCGATGTCGTAAACGCCGAATTTTCCGTTTTGCAGAAAATAATCCTCCAAGCTCATCTGTGAGCGGAAATTTGAAGGCTCGTTGTTAAAATTTCTTACGAAAATTCCGCTGGCGTGGATTTTAGAGCTTTCTTTGTCGTTTTCGTTGATACCTACGATACCGATTTCAGGCATAGTGAAAATAATAAACTGCCCTGCGTAGCTAGGATCGGAGATGATCTCCTCGTAGCCCGTGACCGAGGTGTTAAACACGAGCTCGCCGAATGCGCTACCGCCCTTGCCGAACGCCTTGGCTTGCAGGTAGATGCCGTTTTCTATGTAGATATACGCGTTCATTATAACATGCCTCGTTTTCTTAGCTCCTCTTCGTAGAGCTTTTCAAACACAAGCTCGTATTCTTCGGTACCCGGGATCAGTTTTTGCTTGTAGCCCTCGATCTTTTCGTAGACCTCGTCCTCGATCTTTTGATAATTTTTAAGATATTCGTCGATCGCGTTATAAATTATCGTCTTTAGCCTGTTTTCCGAGACTTTGTAATCGATCAAATTTTTCTTCCAAACGGTTTCTAAAATTTTATGCGATATGGTGCCGTAGCGATCCTCGAAATTTAGCTCGAAATTCTCGTCGTTTGCGATGTGGCGTTTGATGAGCCAAAACATATCTTTTTTATTCACGCTCATCTCATCTAGCTCGCTTATGCGCTCATCTATCAGCTCATTTGCGCGCTCGTCTATCGCTCTTTCTTTTTGCAGATCGACCCTTATGATTTCGTCCGCTTCCTTGGCGACGGGCTCTATGCCCGCGCTCAGCGTAACGCAGCCCGAGTTTAGCAGATCCAGCGCTATTTTATGCGCGATATATGGCACGTGTGGTAGTCGTATTCGCATGATCGTTCCTTTAAATTCAGTTCTATGAGCGGTCGCGCCGCCCGCAACGGGTGAAATTTTAAAATTTCACCGGGTTTATAAAATTATCGTGTCGCTTCTTTCGGGACTAGTGGAGATAAAGCCCACCTTCGCGCCGCTTAGCTCCTCTATTTTGCGGATATAATTTTGCGCGTTTTGCGGCAGATCCTCAAATTTTGAAATTCCTTTGACGCTGTCCCAGCCCGGCATCTGCTCATAAACCGGCTCGGCAGCTTCCAAATCGATCGGGAAATAATCGATCTCTTCCCCCTTATAGCGATATGCGCGGCAAATTTTAATGCTCTCAAAGCCGTCTAGGACGTCAAGCTTCATAAGCGCGAGCTTGTCGATGCCGCTAAGGCGCACGGCGTATTTCGTAGCCACTCCGTCGAACCAACCGCAGCGGCGCGCCCTGCCCGTCGTAGTGCCGTACTCTTTGCCGATCTCGCGCATCGCCTCGCCTTGCGGACCCTTATCCTCGGTAGGAAACGCGCCGTTGCCCACGCGGGTGGTGTAGGCTTTTAAAATTCCCATCACCGTGCCGATATCTTTCGGTGCGAGCCCGAGCCCGCTGCAAGCCCCACCCGCGATGGTAGTCGAGCTCGTGACGTAAGGATAGGTGCCGTGATCGATATCAAGCAGGCTTCCTTGCGCTCCCTCTACGAGCACGCGTTTGTCGTAATCAAGCGCCTTCCACAGCATATGCGTGGTATCTGCGATGTATGGCTCAAGCGCGCTTTTATAGCGCTTTAGCTCATCGTAAATTTCAAGCTTGCTAGGAATTTTAACCTCCGCTTTTTCAAAAACGCTCTCATGCGAAGCAAAATCGCGCGATAGCGCCTCGGCAAGCCTTTCAGGCTCTAAAAGCTCCGCTACGCGGTGCCCCGTGCGCGCGATCTTATCGGCATACGCAGGTCCTATGCCCTTGCCGGTGGTGCCGATCGCAAGCTCGCCCTTGCTCTTTTCGCGCGCCTGATCGATCAGCGAGTGGTACTGTAAATTTAAAAACGCCTTCTCGCTTATGAAAAATCTGCCCTTTAAATTTTCAAACTGCGCCATCTCGGTAATCAGCACGTCGGGGTTGATGACGACGCCGTTTCCGATGATGTTGATGATATTTTTATGAAGCACGCCGCTAGGCACTAGATGCAGCGCAAATTTCTCGCCGTTTATAACGATGGTGTGGCCTGCGTTGTGCCCGCCGCTGCTGCGACATACGAAATCGTAATTCGCGCTTATCATATCTACGATCTTGCCCTTGCCCTCATCGCCCCACTGGGCGCCGATGACTACGTCAACTTTGCTCATTTTTCATCCTTTTGCATAATTTTTTCTATCAAAGCATCCACTAGCAGCGCAAAGCCGCTGGATTTTAGCCCGTCAATCTCGTAATTTCCGCCGTTACAATACACTGCGCCCGCGTCTAAAAATCTAAAAAATAGCGCGTCGTAATAGCGCATTTTAGAGTAATACAGCAGCGAAACGCAGATACGCTCGTAATCCACGCCCAGGCTTAAAATTTCATCCAAGCAGGGCTTTAGCTCTTCAGGCACCTGCGCGCGCAGATCCTGCACGTCCTTTAGCGACGTGGCGCGAGCTGTAGCATCCAGCCAAGGCAAATTTTGCTCAAGCAGCGTCTCAATCTTGCCCTTTTCAAAAATTTCAAGCGGCAGGTTTAAAATTTCGCAAATTTTTTTCGGAATTTCGATATTGCTTAGCTGAAGCGCGGGCACAAGATCAAATTCTTTAAAAAATTCCTGCGCGATTTTGATCGCAAGCGGCAAATTTTTCTCCCCGATCAGCTCCGCGCCGATCTGATAAAACTCGTCGCTTGGGTATTTGAAAGTAGGCTGCACATAAAATAGCCGCCTTAGCTTATCGTCTTTCAGCCGCTTGCGCACGATACGCACGACATCCACGGTGCTGTCTGCGCGAAGCGCGAGCTCGTGGTTCGTGGGATCGGAGAGCTTAAGAAGCTTTTGCGGCGCGACGCTTAGGTGCTGATGATATGAAAAATATGGCGTTAAAATTTCGCTAAAGCCGTTTTTAACGAGGATTTCGCTCGCTTTATTTTCCAGCTCGCGCTTGAGCTGCGCGCTCTTTCCGAAATACAGCCTCGAGCCGTTGGGTATCTCGTGATCGAAATCGGCGCTAACGCTATCTATCATGCTGCCTCCAAATCGCTTATGAACTGATTCAGCCGCGTTTTAAAGCTCTGAATGAAGCTTGCCAAAACGCGGTAATCAAGCGAAAGAATATCTAAAATTTGCTTACGTATTTCTGTAGTTAGCGCAAATTTTTCGCTGCCCGCGCTTTGAGTTTTGTTTAAAATTTCGCCGAATTTTGCTCTAAAGCCTTCAAACTCTCCGGGGCTCAGATCGCCCGCATCGGCGCGCGAAACGAAGCTTAAAGCAAGCTCTTTGTAATCAAGCGCGTTTAAAAAGCTGATAAACTCATCTTTGTCGATGGCTGCGAGCTTGGGCGTATCTTTAAAGCGCGCGATGAAAGCGTCTATCTCTTTGCGATCCAGCGCTTTTGCGATAAAATTTCCCTGTAGATAGTTAAATTTCAAATTGTTTAAGAGCCGCAGCGACAGCGCGTTTTCGACCCCTTGAGCGCCGAGAGCGAATCCAAACTCCCGCTTTAGCTTACCCGTGATCGTTCGGATAGCATTTTTTTTCTTGCCTATGTCAAGGCAGAGCTCGCGGTCGATTTTAACGATATCGAAAGGCTGGGCATTCAGGAATGGGATATTGCTTTTATTTGCACTATTAAGGGCAAATTTAACCCCAAGATCTGCATAACGCCCACGCGCAGGGGCGAATTCCTTAAAATTTTGCTCGCTAAAATCGGTTATCTCAAACATCAACTCGCCTTTTGCATTAGCCCTGTCTCGCAAGCTGTGAGCTACGAAATCGTAAAATTCGTCGTTTGCAAGCACGGCTAAACTCACGTTTATCGAGCAGTTTGCGCCCGTTTGAGCGTTAAATTCCATCATCTTTGAAAACGCAAATTTTGAGATCGGCAACTCAAATCGCGGCTCGCTTAATATCTGCGCAAAATCCTGCGGGGCAAGAATTCCGCGCTTTCCGCGATCCCAGCGTAAAAGCAGCTCATATCCATAAATCTGTGCGCCGCTAATGATCGGCTGATAGAGCACGAAAAACTCCCCCTCTTCGATTGCTGCAGCAATCCCTTCCTCGCTAGGTCCGTCTGCTTCGGCGCGCTCAAAGATGCAGTAGCGGTTTTTACCACTCGTTTTAGCACGATACATCGCCCTATCCGCGCGTGATAAAAGTCCTGGAAAATCGATCTTTTCGCTGCCATCGTAAAACGCTGCGCCAACGCTGATGCTTGCGCTAATTTCGTTGCCTTTGAGGTTAAATTTCATCTTTGAAATTCCAAGCAGACGATCTAATAGCACATGCGCGGCATCCTTGCTTTGCAGATCGCCGATGATGGCGCCGAACTCATCGCCGCCGAGGCGCGCTAAAATATCGCCTTTACGCAGTAGCCCGCTCATCGCTTTTGAGATAGCCTGCAAAAACATATCGCCGACCTCGTGCCCGTAGGTGTCGTTGATCGCCTTAAAGCCGTCAAAATCGATGAAAAGCACTGCCATAAGCTTGGAATTTTCGCCCGAGCTTGCTGTAAATCTCTGCGCAGCCTTCATAAAATACACTCTATTTGGAAGCCCGGTAAGCGCGTCGTGATGGGCGATCTTGGCTAGCTCGCTCTCCTTTTGTTTGATCTGCGAAATTTCGGTAAACATCAGAATGAAATTTGAAGTAAGCGAAAAATCATCCTTTATCGCAATAGCCGTAAATAGCGCAGGAAAGGTGCCACCACCTCTTTTTAGTCCGTAAATTTCATCTTTGTAAGAGGTCTGTTTGCCGACGAGATTTTTTCTAATCCTCTCCATCACGTCTGCCCCGCCCTCCGCAGGAGCGAAGAAATTTGGAATTTTGCCGATGGTTTGGCTTTCGCTATAGCCGGTGATTTCGTAAAAAGCGTTATTAGCGCGCAGCACGCGACCGCTCTCATCTGTGATTAAGATCGCCTCTAGCGAGCGCGAAAAGACGTTGGCGTTTAAATTTAACTCCAGCTCCGTCTGCTTGCGCGAGCTGATATCTTCGAGCGTAGTTTTTACAAGGCGCGAGCGAGAGCCGTGCTTTTCGGTGACGTAGCCTTGCATACTGATCCAAGTATAGGCATTAGCGGCGTTTCGCAGACGGAATTCGCAGCTAAAATCGCTCCTAAGCCCAGCGGTGCATTCGCGGATCATTTTATTGAAATTCTCTAAATCCGCGAAGTAAATTTCATAACTAAACTCCCCAAAGCTCATCGCAGTGTTTAGCCTTTTGCCGCGATATTTTAAAATTTTAAAGTAATTTTTATCAAACGACAGCGTCTGCTCGTCAAGATCGATTAAGCAGGTGCAAAAATTCCTAGTCTCGATTACGGTGCGGTAAAAGTCCAAATCCTCCTGCAAGCCGCGGATCGCCTTAACATCGTCATCAATATTTTGAAAATAAAACGCAGCCCTGGCGGCGGACTTTTTGACATAGATGCTCACTTCGTAGCTATAGCGGATATTGTCGTTGTGGCGAATTTTATAGCTTTGAGAAAAGCTTAGCTCTTCTGCGGGCATATCGGCTAAGCGGTTTAAAATTTCATTTTTAGCCTCATTCGCATCCTTTTCATCCAGCAAATCCCATAGCCTTATCTCGCCGCTTAAAAACTGCGCCGCTTCGTAGCCCCAAAGCTCTTTTATATTTTTGCTAGCATCCACGATCTTGCCCGAAGTGTAGTCAAACACGAGCGTGACGATAGGCGCGTGATTTAAATACTCATATTTTTGCTTAGTTTCATCGTAAAATCTGCGATATTTTGATGCATCAAGCACCACAAAAAGGGTTGAAATTTTACTTCCGTCGCGGATATAAGATTTTTTAACATAAAGGTCTTTGACGCCATTTTTGGTCTCTTGGCGGGTTACGACATAGTTTTCTTTGACATAGTTTGCGCGCTGGGTTTGATAGGCGTGATCGTAAAACGAGCCTGCTTGCAGCGCGAAGATATTCCGTCCTACGACGTCATCGCCGTAAAGCTCGCGTGCGCCGTTGCTAGCGCTTTCGATCGTGCCTGCAACGTTATCGATGCTAAGCACTGAAAGAGAGCTGTATTTTAGCGCATCTTTAAAGCTGAGGCTAAAATCGCCGTGGCGCAGATTAGACTTCAAAACCTCGTCTATGGATTTAGAAATTTCTAAGACGGAGCTTAGCGGATTTAGCGCTTCTATATCGCGAATTTTGGAGTGATAATCCCCTTGGCGCAGCGCGTTTTGAACTGCCGCGAGCGGGATGAAAACGCGCTTTTTTAAAAACGTAAAATTTGAAATTAGAAGGATTAAATAAGCTAAAATAGCCGCTGCTAGCGCTACGACGATAAAATCGTCCGCGCCCAAAAAATAGCCGGCTCGTTCGCGAGCCATTACGAAATTATCTCCAAATTTCGCAAGATAGGCAAAGCTTAGCCCAGATTCGTCTTCAAAGCTTACCACTTCGCCTAGGCGCGAAAAATCAAAATCCTGCCCTAATATATCGGTTGCGTTGCCAGGAGCGTTAAAAAATTTGCCTTCGGCGTTAAAGACCAAAATATCTCCCAGCGAAGAGAGCCTGGCAATCGGCCTAGCGGTGTTGGCAAAGCCTAGCAGATACGAATCAGCGTTTACGCGCTTGATTAAAAAATACCGCCACGCCCCATCCATCATCATATAGCGCGATACCCATTCATCCTTTTTTAGCTCGCTTGCGATATCCGCAAGCCGTATCTCGCCAAGATCCGAAATGCGCGCATCCGATGAAAAATACGCTAAGCTCTCCTGCTCCGCGCCGCGGGCGCGCAGATAAAAAATAGCGTCAAATCTATGAGAAGATTTTACGACGTTGCGGATCAAATCCGCGTAAAGCTCGCTTTGCGCAGCTTCGTGCCTTGCGTCTAAAGAAATGATATTTTCTTTTAAAATTTCAAGCTCGCTAAAAAGCGACTCGTCGGTATTTTTAAGTAAAGTAATCGCCGTGCGCGTCCGCAAATCAAGCTGCGTAGAGATCCTGGTGCGCAAAAAGCTAATCTCGCAAACTACTACAAGCGTAAGTAGCGCAGCGCCTAGAATCAAGGCGGCGTTAAATCTTTCGGTAACGAAGTCTTTTTTGTTTTTCATGCCAAATTCCAAATTTTGCAGGATTTTAGCAAATTTCGTTTTAAAGCCGATTTAAGCTTTGATTTTCGCTCCGCGCGCGCTCAAAAAATGCATGATCAAAAGCACCGCAAAGCTAAAGATAAGCATCAGCGCCGAATATGCGTGAGCCTGCGCAAAATCGAGCGTCTCAGTCGCTTCATAAATCGCGATGGAAGCGACCTTGGTCTGCTCGCTCACGCTGCCGCCGATCATTAGCACGACGCCGAACTCACCCATAGTATGCGCAAAGCAGATCACCAAGGCGCTAAGCAGGGAGTGGCGTATCGCGGGTAACGCGACGCGAAAAAGCTTGGAAAAATAGCTCTTATCCAGCGAGTCGCACGCCCAAAAAAGCGAGCGCGGAAGCGAGCGAAAGCCCGAAACTAGCGGCGAAAACATAAACGGCAGCGAGTAGATACAGCTCGCGATCACGAGCCCGCTGAAATTAAATACGAGCCGAAGCCCGAAGTGTTTGTCGAAAAACTCCCCTAGCACCGAATACGGCGATAAAAAAACGAGCAGGTAAAACCCTAGCACCGATGGCGGCAGCACCAGCGGAAGCGAGATGATCGATTCGATCACGCTTTTGCCGCGGAAATTTTTTCTCGCCATAAAAAACGCGAGCGGCACACAGACGATAAACAACGCGAGCGTCGTTAAGCTCGCAAGCTTTAATGAGACGAGAAACGGCGTGTAATCGAGCCCCTTTAGAATTTCAAACATTTATCCTCCGAGCCGAGCCGCTGGGCCCAAACTATAAAATCTTAAAAGCCTAGCCCTACTTTAAAATTTAGAGGCAAAGCCAGATAGAATTTACGCAAACCTCATAGTCATAAGGCCTTGCAAAATGAAATTTTTAAAAATTCTGCGCAAGCTAAAGCGAGCGGAATTTTATAAAATTGCTTGGCTAATAAATTCCTTCAAGCGTGCAAATCCTGCTGAGCTTTTAAGCTCT